>CAXFJI010000361.1:0-3175 GCA_964003275.1 uncultured Planctomycetaceae bacterium | reverse complement strand
TACCGTACATCCATCGTGGACAGTACAACTTCTGAACAACACCTCAGAAGCAGAACGTTGATCCAGAATAAGAAGCTGATTCGTCTGTCATTGATAGAACGATCACTACAAGGTACGGCACATCAGGAGAAACTCACATTAAGCAGCGTCTCCCCACGCTCTACGAACTTTCCCAAGGCCTACAACGCAGGCATCGTATTCCTCGCTCAGCAAGCGTAAGACATGTTTTTTTTCTGATGACTGTTCCGGCTCCAACATGGCTGCCATTCGATATGCACGTTTTCCAGACTCCCGATAGTTGATGAGGTGATCAGGACGGTTTGGCTGCTGAAATTCATGAAGGGCCTCAGGGTATACCCCAACCCAAAATAACGTGTAATCTCCGATGTGCTGGTAATCCTTTTGGGCAATAGCAGGAGGCTCTTCCTGCACGAAAGCAAGCATTTGGGAGACATTGTCGCACGCAATGGGTTCATCACCTGGCAAAGTTCGCACGTGCTCGTTCCGTGAAAAACGCACAAGCAGTGTTGCTACGTAATCAACAAGGGGCGGATCAACAAGACCGAGTTCTCCATGAAACGCGTTTTCTGTCAGTCCATGAAAAAAACGATCGAGTTGCGATGGGTCGTGAGAAGCAAACATAGAAACTCCCTTTCGGGCAAGGAAATGGAACCTCCTCGAGGAGTTGATACTCTGCCTAATGGAATTTTAGGCACATCGGGAATAAAAAAACCAGATCTGCAGGAACGTCAATCGACAACACTTTCGACGGCTGTCACAAGATCCTTGACATAGTGCCCTACAGACGTCATCAAAGCCTCTTGAGAAGCGTCTGCTGCTCCAATGAGGTGCTTCACGATGGCAGAACCAATAATGACCCCATCAGCAACTGACGCAATGGCTTTGGCCTGATCTGGAGACGAAATCCAAAAGCCCACTAAGATTGGAACATCTGTTTTTGTTCTCAGCCACTTCACTCGTTCAATAAGTCCCTCCGGCAAGGTGTGGCGAGCACCTGTGACACCAGCTATAGAAACGCAGTACAAAAAGCCTGTTGACTGACGGGCAATAATTTCGGCCCGTTCAGGAGGAGTCGTAGGTGTCACAAGACGTACGAGGGCTAACCCCTTTGCTTCTGAAGCATCTGCTAGTTCACCAGACTCTTCGATCGGAAGATCCGGCACGACGAATCCTGCGAGACCAGCTTCGACTGCCTCATTCACAAAAGTATTGATTCCTCTCCTGAAAATGATTGAATAACTTACCATCGCCAATACTGGCGTACTGATCTTGGCAGAAACATTGCGGATCATCTCAAAGAGATTGTCCAACGTCATCCCACGTTCTAGCGCTCGAACATACGAGGCTTGTATAACACCACCATCTGCAATCGGATCACTGTATGGAACGCCCAATTCAATGAGTGTTGCACCAGCTTTGTCCATGACTTGTAGCAATTCCGCTGTGGTGCTCAGATCTGGATCACCTGCGGTCACAAAAGGAGCAATGGCTTTTTTACACAAGGACTCATTATCAGTGAATCTTGATTGTATTCGCTCAATACCAGTCATTGTGTGGCCCTTGATTCTTCATTATCCGAAAGGCCAGTTAGGCGAGCAATCTCTGCGGCGTCTTTGTCACCCCTTCCAGACAGACAAACAACAATGACCTCGCTCGCATCACGCTTTGCGGCCTCCTCTATCGCCCACGCTAACGCGTGAGACGTTTCTAAAGCAGGCAAGATACCTTCCTGACGGGCAACCGTATCGAATGCCTCAAGCGCCTGTTCATCTGTCACACTTGTGTAGGAAACTCGACCAGTATCGCGCCAAAAACTATGTTCCGGCCCTACGCCGGGGTAATCCAGACCTGCGGAGCAGGAATGTACATCGCACGTCTGGCCATCACCATCCTGTAGAACATAACTAAGACTTCCATGAAGGATACCTGGCTCACCAAAACTAAGACTCGCAGCATGATCTCCAGGATTTCCTGATCGACCGCCTGCCTCAACCCCGATCAACTGAACATCTTTATGATCGATAAAGGGGAAGAACATCCCAGCAGCATTACTCCCACCCCCAACACAGGCTATCACTGCATCAGGCAGTTTTCCGAGCTGGCTACGACATTGATCAATGGTCTCCCGCCCAATTACAGACTGAAAATCTCGCACAATCTGCGGGAACGGATGAGGACCTACAACAGATCCAATAATGTAGTGCGTTGTTTCAACCGATCCCATCCAATCTCGCATTGCTTCATTGATTGCATCTCGCAGCGTTCGTGATCCTGTTTCAACAGGACGAACTTCGGCTCCCATAAATCGCATGTTTCGCACATTCGGAGCCTGCCGTCTGACATCTTCGGCCCCCATATACACAACACACTCAAGTCCAAAACGCGCACATGCAGTGGCCGTTGCAACACCATGCTGGCCAGCTCCTGTCTCAGCAATAATTCGCTGCTTCCCCATACGAAGAGCAAGCAAAGACTGACCAAGGGTATTATTTATTTTATGGGCACCTGTGTGACTGAGGTCTTCTCTCTTGAAATAAATCTGAGCCCCACCAACACGCTGCGTGAGCCGCTGAGCGAATAGGAGTGGTGTTTGACGACCAACAAAGGCTGATAGCAAACCATCGAGTTCATGATGAAACGACGGGTCGGCAACAGCCTCAGCGTACGAATGCTCGAGTTGCTCAAGTGCAGCCAACAGTGTTTCGGGCACGTAACGTCCACCAAATCGGCCAAAACGGCCAAGAGAATCGGGTACAGCAGACAGAGGAACTGAGGACATGGATCTATACTATTTTTTATTATCGGAAATGATCGTATGACTTCCTATTGTAGCTTCTTGAATGTTGGCTACCATCGCTTCATTCCTTTCGAGGCCCACATTGTCTTCGAATGCCCTCTAAAATGGCACATGTACCACTTCATAAAACAGAATTACTCAAAAGATGACTCTGGGATACACTCCATTTTATTTCTTTCAAATGGCAGAGAATACACCCCTCAGAATAATGAGCACGAGATCTGCTGGACACAGTCAGAGACACGTAATGTCGCCACCGGAATAATGTGCTTTCGCACCACGACCCTCATTCCAATGACGCTTTTTAAGGCAAACCGTCCAGAATTTCCTGATCAACTCCGAAACTCCAATTGTCAA
>CAXFJI010000360.1:0-3176 GCA_964003275.1 uncultured Planctomycetaceae bacterium | reverse complement strand
CGTCAGGATCCGGTTGGGTTGCCTCTTGCTCCGCATACTTCGTTTCAAGCCACTTATCAAACTCTGGACGAGTTACAAATGTTACTCTTCCCTTCATTTTGTAGTGACCCCATCCACACAATTCTGCACACACGATATCGAATGCCCCTGTCTCATTCGCCTTGAACCAGACCGGTATTTTCATACCAGGGACAGCGTCCTGCTTGATCCGTACATGTGGAAGAAAAAAACTGTGCAAAACATCCATACTCTTCAACTGAACAAGGATGTCCTCATCGATAGGCAAGTGAAGATCATTCACAAGATGTAAGTCATCAATCGTGCCAAGTATCCCATCACGGCCTGGATAACGAAGCCGCCACTCGAATTGGCGAGCAATCACTTCAACCGTAGGCTGCATCTGCGGACGCCGCATCTTCACATCTGCCCACGCATTCATCTGATAGATCGCAAGAAACAGCAAGATGGCCGCCGGAACAATGGTCCACACAACTTCAAGAGTATGGCTTCCATGAATGAAGGCTGCCGGCCCATTGTTGCGTGCTGCATCATATTTCCAGATAAACCAAAAAAGCAGCACTTCAGTAGCAACAAACACAACACCCGTCAGCACCAAAATGAAGTAGAAGAGACTGTCGATGGCGGCACCATGGGAAGAAATATCTTTTGGCAGCCATACATTGATCGCAGGAGCCACCGCGAAAGTAGCCACACCCAAGACGGGCACTGCCAAAAAGAGAAGTGCCCAAAATATTCCGACCAATCTACTACCCACAAATCTCTCCTCAATCACCTTTAGTTATCCTGAGCGACGATCATCGGCCGATCAACACCCATCTCACCATCGAAATCATACGGAAGCGAACGCACGTAATTCACAATATGCCAAATGTCCTCAGGAGCCACAGTACCCTTAGCAGCGGGCATCGGTGCGCCATTAATGCCCGCATGAATCCTGTAATAAATATCAATTGGACGACGACCACCCCGATAAAGACCTTTACGAAGGTTTCTCGGGGGAATGGTTCTCGGACGAAGTGCATCTCCATCCAAAACCTGCGTCGCACGAGCCACCCACGCCGCATCTTTGTCGCCAGCAACATCCTGACTCCACTGCACAATTGACTTATTCCAGTCATCATAATCGTTCGCTTGACCATCACCCAAAGCGGTCACTCCATGACATTTCACACAATTGGCTTTGTTGCCATAAAACAACTCTTTTCCTTTTGCGATTGAAGCAACAAGATCAAGATCTTCAGGCATGTCAGGCACCCCAATAACTGCATCGGGAGCCGACTGCCACCTTTCAGCAGCAGGGAGCATCATTTCCTCAACGAGAAACTCATGCGTTTCAGGCAACTTGCCCTCATCCTCGTCATCCAACTCAAAGAACGCCCGCATCAGTGACAACTCAGTCTCCCCTCGGATACTGAGGTATTTTACATATTCAACCAGAGCATCAATTTCGAGATCACTCAGCAAAGCAAAAGACGGCATTGACGTGCCGACGATCCCGTTATGCAAAATCCGAACGAGATCCTGATCGGTTGGTTTATCAGCACGCTCAGTACTCTTAAATTTGAAAACGCCGGGACGGTAGTCCCGCGGATACGGATTAAGAAATGCAGCCGTTGGACCTAACCCGTCCCCGGTAACACCATGGCAATGAACGCAATGCTCACGAAAAAGACCATTCTTTCTCCCTGAGATGTCACTTCGAACAGGACCTGCCGCCAATCGCAATTTTGCTTCATCCAACCCAGACTCTGGGAGACAGTGTGGCTCATCTGGGGTTCCAAACATCGCCAACAGGATCGTTGCAACCTGCTGCTCCTGAACAGACGTGAGCCTCTGTTTTGTAGCCTCCACCATATTGAGACGAAAAGAAGCTGATGGCGTTTCACCACACCCTGTAGAGACCGTGATCAATACACTCAACACAAGAGCCCACCAGGCTCCACCACAACTTTTTCTTGAGATATCCATCAATTGTGAAGTCATCGCCGACAACTCTTCCTTATGAACTACATTCCCAAAGCACTCGCTGGAACGACAAGCGTACCGAGATCTCTCACCTCATCTTCTTGAAGCGTTAATTTGAACCGACCCTTTGACGACCATTTCAATTCAGGCTGATCGAGGGCCAACGCACCATTTGGACCGGACGATCGCTCATGCCACACCTGAAACTCTAACGGCTCTCCAGCCGGCAGATCGGAAATAGTGAAAGCCCCATCTGCGCCAGAGACGGCCACATACCCATCGTCCCGGAACACTGCATAGGCCTTCATCCATGGATGAATATTACAGGTCACCATAACAGGCATGCCCGTTTCCCTGTTCGGGGTAAATGACGTCGCCTCCCCTGAGGGAATCAACTGATTGAAACTCGTTCCAGCGATATTGGTATTGTGACCAACAGGGTCACTATTTTTCACATCGATGGGCTGCCCAACACGAGACGCAAAGACCGGAGACAAAAACTCACAATTTTTCTGATCAAAAAGAATCTTCTCTTCAGAAACCGGGTTCTTGACACGACTGGATTTGCGAACAAAAACAACCACGTTTGCGAGTCCTTTAGATGAACCGTCCACAAGAAGCGAACGATCAAATAACTTCATTCCATCTTTGGAACACACCTCTGTGTCCTTGTCCACTACCAAAGCCTTCGCCGAAGGGGCAGTTCCCTCAAAACCAAAAACACCCTTGAGCGTGGCCCAACCCGTTCCCTTGGGACCAGCATCGGCCGCCGATTCATTTGACGACCCTGCGAGCAAAGAATCTCTCAATGCAACAGCAGCAGCCCCGTCAGCCCGAGCAGTTTCAACACGCGAGGAACCGCAACCTGCTGAGGCACAGAAAACGAGCAACATGCAACAGAATGAAAACCAGACCATTTTTTCACTTTTCAAACAAGGATGCGTCAAGATTCATCTCACCTAAATCAGTCCCTGAGGCAACAACTTCAACCTTTTTCCGGCCCCTCGAAACAGATTCTGACTTTCCACCGACTGTCATCTCAGAGATGTACCCGGCCTTCTCGTGCCAGAACTGAAGCTCAACCTCACCGACAGGGAGATTCTTAATTTCAAAGGAACCGTCTGAAGATGTTACAGCGCCATACGGATTGTCACGAACAACCAACCAACCCTTCATCCATGGATGAATGT
>CAXFJI010000359.1:0-3181 GCA_964003275.1 uncultured Planctomycetaceae bacterium | reverse complement strand
CGAGTGCTGAGGCACCCTCTCGTCAGACTCTGCGTTTTCGGGAAACTGCTTTGGCGAGTGGATTAGTTGATTCCCAGCAGATTGATGCTGTTGAGCAGCGCGTTCGTTCGACCATCGAAGAAAAAGCGGTCGACCAGCGATCTTGGGACAAAGCTTTAGCACTTGAATGTGTTCGGAAAAAAATCCTTACAAAATTCCAGGCCCGTGAGATTCTTGCAGGACACACTCGGTTTACCCTTGGTCAGTATCGTATGCTCAGTGAGATTGGTCGAGGCGGAATGGGGCAAGTGTTCAAGGCCGAGCATGTGCTGATGAAGCGAACCGTTGCCGTAAAGGTTCTGCCGCTCTCGAAAGCCAATCCTCGTACAGAGGCAGCATTTCAGAGGGAAATCGAATTGCTGGCCAAACTGGATCATGACAACATTATTCGAGCCCTTGATGCTGGTTATGACGGAAATGTGTATTACCTTGTGACCGAGTACATGCAAGGAATTGATTTGCGAAAGCAAGTCACAAAGTACGGTGCTCTGGAGCAGAATCAAGCAGTGACGGTGACGGTTCAAGCGGCTCAGGGACTAGCATATGCCCATTCACGTGGATTTGTTCACCGAGATGTCAAACCAAGTAATATTCTCGTGACGCCTGACGGGAGAATCCTCATATTGGATCTTGGGTTAGCTGGCGCCATGTTTGATCCAGAATCAATGAATCCTGCAAGACGATTAGGAACGCCAGGATATATGTCTCCTGAGCAAATCCGAGCTCCTCAGAACGTCGGGCCAGCAACTGATATCTATGGGTTGGGCTGCACGCTCTACTATCTTCTCTCAGGTCGGCAACCGTTTCCTGGGAGTTCACGGAAAGAAAAGCAAGATCGTCACCTGCGTGTCCCCCCCGTACCATTGCAACACATTCTTCCATCTCTGGATGCCAGAGTTGCAGAGACCGTTGAATCGATGATGCACCCTTCTTTCAAGAAACGAATGAGTTCGGCACAGGCAGTGATCGATTCTTTGAAACCATGGTGTCTGGAGGAATGGATTCCCTTACGTTCCCGTTCAGGTCAAGCCAAGCCACCAACCGGGGAGCAGATGGATTCATCTCATCGTCCTTCAGCAGTTAGTGGCTTGGGTGCTGAGGGTGAGTCGAATCTTGAAGTGCGCGACCCGAGTGAAACATCTCAAGGAGTTGGGGACGAATCGACTGCTTTTTCAATCGGCCTAACAACCCAACAATCAGAGAACAGCCCGAACGTGAAGCAGTTTTTCTTTTGGTTATTCCAGACGGTGCTCGTGTCCTTTTTTGGTGGAATCTTGGTGACAGTCGCAGTGGGAATCGCACAGTGGTTCGTTTCTTGGGAGGGAAAGAGTGCGCTGTTTTTTGGAGCCATGACATTTCTTTTTGTTTTTCTGTTGCTATTCGTACGGACAGTTCGTTCGAAAGGAGAGCCTCAGTCCTAACGTGATTTCCGCTACTGACGGATGAGCGTTGACAGGCCATCCGCTGACTCAACAATACTGTTTTCCTTGGACAGGTAGCTCAGTTGGTAGAGCAACGGACTGAAAATCCGTGTGTCGCGAGTTCGATTCTCGCCCTGTCCACTTTATTTTAGGAGGATCTGCATCTCAGCCATCATCGCTGCTGTCTGAAGTCATGTTGATTTCTTTGGATGGGATGTACGCAAACAACGGATACGACCAGAAACTGACGGAACGCAACGCTGGTCACAAGGTATTAAAGCCCCATGGAATACGAAATGATCGTCTAGGGGTCTGGTTGTTAAGCAGGCTCAGACTGCTGTAGATCGTTTTATTCGTGAGAAGCACATGGAGGAGTTTGAGTCGCTGCATGAAGGGGTTTCACTATCGTAATTGGTGATCGGACCGGCTCATCCGTCTCGACAGTTGTTGCTGCCGATATGGTCAAGCACACAACCAAGAAGATAGTGCGTTGCAAACGAGGCTGCGAAGCAACAACATAAAATAAAAAGGGCGACGCCAAACGACGCCGCCCTTTTGTTGTTCACGTAACCGCGAGTACCAAGACTAGTTCGTGACCATAGCTTTGAGGTTCTTCAAGGCTCTTACTCGAACCTTAACACTTGCTGGCTTGGCCGGACGGTCCTGTAATTCGCCGGTAAAAGGATTTTTTACGTTTTTCTGTGCTGGACGAGCCGGAACAGTCCGACGCTCAATTTTTACCAGTCCAGGGATTGAGAACACACCAATACCAGACTTCTTCAGAGCATTGTTGATTTCATCTGTAAGGGCCTCGATGACAGCCACTACTTCTTTTTTCTGAAGACCGGTGGACTCAGAGATGCTCCGCATGATTTCCGTCTTCGTCATTGGCTTGCTGCCCGTCTTTTTCGCCATTTCCAACTCCTCCACGATTCAAAATAATTGTGTGCGGTAGAACCCCCACCGCGAACATTTGCCGAGCATATGATGCTTCGGGCGAGGTCGATTAGAAGTTCTAGAAAACAAATTGCAAGCCGAAAACTTGCTAAAACTCGGAAAAAAATCAGTTTTCTGACGTTGGGCCGCCTTGGAAGTCACTCTCAATGGTTGTTTTACTCGGCAAAAACAGTGTTTTCTGTGAAAATAAGAGCCGGTGTTAGAATTCGGCTCTTCCAGAGGCGCACGGAGATTGTCTGGGCAGATCGCGGACCATTCATGGCCTTCTGGCTTTTTCCGTAGCTTGTTGAGCTCACTCGTCGTCCTTCGGCCAGAGCAATGATGTCAATCATATCCATCTTTTTGTTCCAAACGATTCGTTATAAGCATGGTCTGTCTCCATACGGGCTGGTGTTTTTCTTCCTTGTAACTCTCTCGATAATCGATGGAGGCAGATTTCTTGGTGATACATCTTGCTTGTTAGCCCAGAATGCAAAGCAGGCCAATGGCCTCGGTTCCTTTGATGTTGCGGAAGGAGCCTATCTTCCGAGTGATCGTCTCGCTGAGCGTCGTCTTGATCTTGCAAAAAAGTTGATTATCGAAAAGCGATGGAGCGATGTTGTTACGTTGCTGGATGAGATTCTCTCCAGTGATCGTGATTCGTTCTTTCGTTCAAATGATGAGACGTCAACTTGGCGGAGTGTCAAATCAGAAGCGTGCGATTTGGTCAGGAATCTCCCCGTAGCTGGTCGCGATGCCTACCAGTTACAGTTCCAGTCCAAGGC
>CAXFJI010000358.1:0-3189 GCA_964003275.1 uncultured Planctomycetaceae bacterium | reverse complement strand
TAATGCTGCAGGCATGATTGCTGTTGTGCTTGGCTTTGAATATGCCTTGGCGGTTGTCTTTGCACCTGCTGATGGATTTGTCTCAGATCTGATGAGTGTTGCATGGCTGCGATGGCGAGTGGCATGTGAAGATCAGCTTGCGATGATCTGGAGATTTGAGGAGTCAGCAGGCGTGCGGCGCGTCACGCCTCCGAAAGGATTGATTGATTGCGTTGCCAGACAGTGGCTTGCTGTGACTGGTCAAATTCGCTCCAAGAATGGACAGTGGAGGCTCGATTCTTATTCCCGCACGAAAGCAGAGTCCATTGTTCGATCTCACCGCTTGTGGGAAGCTTGGCTTGGAAGGCATGCTGACCTGCCACTTGATCACCTCCATCCTCCTGCGGAGTTCATTGAGCATCATCTTGGGAGTCGTTTGCTTCGACAGATTGAAGATGATCTTGGTCAGGAGCGACGCGACCCTCATGGAAGTGATATTCCGCCGGAACAATAGGCAAGCCGGCAGCTCGCTCCCCCGTTTTCCATAATGGGGCTTGTAGATCAAATGCAACAGAGAGGCTGGAGCACTGCAGAAAATATACACGCTTGTATCCGACTGCCTCATGCACCATCGTTGTCACTAACGACATCCTCAATGATGTGGAACTGATTCGTAATGATCATGATGGACGTCTACGACGTTATAGAAGTGCTGGCTTTCTGTTTGCCCGCTGCAGTCATGCATGAAGATCATACGAGTATCATCGTGCTTTTTCCTAAAGTTCACACTGAAAATGATTTCGCATGCGAATGTAGGGTGATTGCGTTAGGCTTATGTGATACACGCTTCATGGGGAGTCAAAGATGCTTCGGAATTATCACAGAACACTTTTGCGTGAATTGATCAAGACGATCTGTTTTATCGTCATTGCATTTCTTGGGGAGCGTCTGTTTGCAGTTGGTGATGAATCGTCGTCTCGTCCAAATATTCTTTTCTGTATTGCAGATGATTGGGGATGGCCAGATGCAGGGGCGTATGGTGATCCAGTAGTCAAAACACCTGCCTTTGATCAACTTGCTCATGAAGGCGTTGTATTTGAGAATGCCTTTGTCACAGCGCCATCATGTACTCCTTCACGGAATTCAATTCTCACTGGACAATTGCATTGGCGATTAGGAGCAGGAGCCAACCTTTGGAGCTCTCTTGCGGTACATCACCCTGTTTATCCAATCATGCTTGAAGAGGCAGGGTATTTTGTTGGCTATTGGCGAAAGTCATGGGGGCCCGGTGATTGGAAGGCCCTTGGTCGGACTCGTCATCCTGTCGGACAACAATTTAAAAAAGGATTTCGTGAGTTTTTGAATTCTCGTCCAGCCAATACCCCGTTCTGCTTTTGGCTTGGGGCGAGTGACCCGCATCGCCCCTATGTTGCAGGGAGTGGTGCGAGGGCAGGCATTGATCCGGCAAAAGTTCGTGTTCCTGCAGACCTGCCTGACTGTGAGGTCGTTCGTGAAGACATAGCAGATTACCTCTTTGAGGTTGAGCGATTTGATCGAGATGTTGCTGCCGCATTAGCAGCTTTGGAAGCGTCAGGTGAGGCTGACAATACGATTGTTGTAATGACAGGAGATCATGGCATGCCTTTTCCAAGGCACAAGTGCCATCTGTATGATTCAGGGACACACGTTCCTCTGGCCATTCGCTGGCCAGCAGTTGTGCCGTCCGGTCGAAGGATAAAAGACTTCGTGTCTCTCGCAGACATTGCTCCAACGTTCCTTGACGCAGCAAGAGTGGAGATTCCTGCGGTGGTGACAGGAACATCACTACTTCCTTTGCTTGCCAGCGGTGAATCTGGACAGATCGACCCACGCCGTGATCATGTGCTGCTTGGTCGGGAGCGACACACGCCGGCTCAGGAATCACCCTCTGACAAGGGATATCCGATGCGGGCGATTCGTACGCCGGAGTTTCTGTTCATTAAGAATTTTCATCCTGAACGTTGGCCAAGTGGTTCTCCAACGGGTTCAACGAAGGGGCGTCCCTTTGCTGACTGTGATGCCGGCCCGACGAAGCAGTTTCTGATGGATTCAGTTAATGACCCAATGATTCAACCATTCTTTGATCTGGCCTTCTCGAAACGTCCTGCTAATGAGCTGTATGACCTCAAAAATGATCCTTTTCAAATCACAAACGTTGCTGAAGATCATCGCTATGCTGACGTGTTGCATCAATTGTCAACACGGCTCGAGCATAAACTCAAAGAAACGAAAGATCCTCGGGTAGTCGGACGCATCTCAGATCTGGAATCATTTCCGTATCGGGGACGCATAACGCCATAGTGCAAGCAACAAAAGTCAATGAAACGTCTTGACGTGTTTGTTACGGAAGACGTTTCACTCGCATATCTTTGTAGTGAACAATACTTTGTGGGTCATGGGCTTGAATAGCGAATGTTCCCTGAGAGAGTTTCCTGCCTTGCATGTTTTTTGGGGGCTCCCAGTCGTCTGGTTCGGTCCAGTCTGTTGTGACGTCACCATTGATTTTCAGCACAACATGTTTGCCGTCCACGATGATATCGTAGTCATACCATTCTCCATCTGATACAGGTGATTGATTCAGAACATCGGCAACGGCATAGAGCCCCCCCGTCTTCTTGATGTCCTTATGCGTCTGGTTGACCTGGCACTCAAAACCCGCTGCAGGCCAGCCCGCCTCTTGGTACTGCGTGTGAAAGTACAGTCCGCTATTTGCCTGTGGCATTGTCTTCACTTTTGCATGCCAGTGGAAATTTGTGAACTCCTTGTCAGAAGGATTATTCTTATCACCAACCCAAAAGAGATGGCAACGTGGACCGTCAACAACCAACACCCCATCTTCTACATGAAACGAATCAGGGTTTTCAGGATTCACTTGCCAGCCGGTCAGATCTTTGCCGTTGAGCATCGTAATCCAGCCATCTGATTCAGGCTCAGCAGCAGGGAGCAATCCATACGAGAAACCGAAAAAGAGAATCATCAATGCGAGACAACGAAGGTGGAACATGAAAAAACTCCCGGGGCGTGTTTACGAACGGCGCTATGAGACTAAGCAAGACAGGGTTGAAGAGCAAATGTGTCCATTACAGAGGGTAATTTACATGCCGCATCACAGAGTCGTCGGCGTCTAAGGACGAAATGCTCGAGCTTCTTCATGGGAAAGGAAGCCATCGG
>CAXFJI010000357.1:0-3189 GCA_964003275.1 uncultured Planctomycetaceae bacterium | reverse complement strand
TGTGCTCTTTAAGCCATTTAGGATTGACCAGCTTGTCGACACAATTGAGCGAATGCTCGCAAGAAAGCGAGATATTGTGCAGGCCTGAAAACCTCAAATTTGATTGTCCATGGTGTTGAGGTTGTTTGAGGAGCATATTTTCGTGGCTTAGGAAGGTTAGGAAGTCTTGTGAAATGGGAAACGGCCACCCTGTGGCCTTGACCTGAGCAAGTGCTTGCCGCTACTTCTCCCCTTCATGTCTCGCTCGTCTGCGACTGAAGGATATTAAGCATGACCGTCAATACTCACGCCCACATGTCAATCGCCTATCGTGTGGCATGTTGCGTGGCCTGGCAAATCGCTGTTCTGGCAGTCGTTGGTACACCACTAATGGCTGCAGACGACTCAGCAACCAATGATGATGCCTTACAAGATGATGCAGTAAAAGCCAGAAAGGTGATGGAACAGGCGACTGAGCCGCCGCCGCCAACTTCCGGAACTCAAGACAAAAGCGTCAAAGACATACCGACGTCACCTGAATCGTCCAAAGTCGGGCCTGATGTGGAATTAGCGAAGCTTTCAGCGCTTGTGGCGGCCCGTCAACTGGAGGCACGGCGGTTAGCACAACAAAATCCTTCAGAGGCACTGACGCTTATTGAAGCGATGATTGTGACAGTTGATTCATCAGATATTTCAGAAACGGTGAAGAGTCAGTTTAAGAAAAGAATCGAGAGAACACGTCGAGACATTGAAGAATCTACTGGGAAACGCATGTCCGAGTTGGCTCTCGATCGCCAAAATGCCGCTATCGAGTCACAAATTGACCGTGAGCGGGCAAAGCGTGTGGAGGTTGATCAGCGACTCGCAATGCTGGTGGAGGAGTACAATACGCTCGTTGATGAGCAACGTTATCCAGAAGCTGAGGTCATTGCCAAAAAAGCAGCACAGTTGGCGCCCGATAACGCAGTTGTCAGACAACTCCTTTCGCAAAGCAGGATTGTACGTCGGTTAGCTTCCCAACGTTCCATCGGAGGCAGTAAAGCCACCGGGTTTCTGGATGATCTAGAAGATGCCGCAAGAGGAAGTGTACCTTTTGTTGGACCATTTGCATTTCCAGATACAAAAGACTGGGAGGATCTCACAAAAACCCGCGCCCGACTGATGGCAGAAGGTCGCACGGCGCTTTCCGAAGCCGAAAAACTCATTGAAAAAAAACTATCAATGCCTATCAAGGCATCGTTTCAGGAGCAGCCGCTTACTGCCGTTCTTTATGATCTCACGAAACAAGCCGATGTCCCATTGCATATTGATAATCTCGGGCTTGATGGTGAGAGTGTTCGAAGTGATACTCCCGTGACCATCAATCTTGATCAGGAGATTTCACTCAAGAGTGCTCTGAAGTTGATCCTCGAACCACTTAATCTCGACTATACGATTCGGGATGAAGTCCTCAAGGTAACGAGTCCAAGAATTGCCAGAGGGAAGGTTTTCAGCGTTACGTATCAGGTCGCGGATCTCGTTGTTCCTATTCCTAATTTTTCAGGAGAAGGTTTTGGGATTTCGGGAGCACTGGATGAAGGCTATTCACGTATCTCAAGGGCTCAGGCTGGATTATCAGTGCAAACAGGACCGGTCCCTGCTGGTGTGAATGCTGTTCGAAATACAAGTTATCAATCCGTTGATCCGAATGCGTTGGCTCAATTTCAAGGAGAATTCCCTGGTGCTGGACCAACCACAGGATCAGGGAACGCTCTCGGTATGCCGTTTGGAGCAGGTGCTGCAGGTGGAGGTCAGGCGGACTTTGGGCAACTCATGCAACTGATTCAAGACACTATTGAACCAACAACATGGTCAGCAGTCGGTGGTCCCGGCACGATGAGTCCTTTTACAACAAATCTCAGCCTCGTGGTCAGTCAAACACAAGACGTTCATGACCAGATCGCAGAACTTCTTGATCAGCTTCGTCGTCTCCAAGATCTTCAGGTAACTATCGAAGTACGATTTATTTCGTTAAACGACACTTTTTTTGAGCGGATTGGAGTCGATTTTGATTTCAACATTCAAAATAGTGTCAATGACCCGCTGAACATGACAGCGGTACCAACGACAACGGGCTCGAATTATCCAAGTCAATTTGGAATTACTCCGCAACCTGGCGGACCCTCGCAGTTGATTGGCCTCGATAATGCGGGGAATCCAGGAGTTGCGATGTCTCCAGGCGGAGGGCAGGGCGGTCAACAAGGGGGTGGAGGGCAGATCAATCAGGGAGGATCGCAACAAGGTGGTAATCAGGGAGTAGCCAATCAGGTAGCCAATCAGGGAAACAGCATTGCAAACGCCCTTCCGAGTTTCTTTTCAATACCTTTTCGACAGAACAGTTATGGCCAGGCTCCTGTCGTACTGCCAGGTTTACAAGACCCGAGCCTGTCCGCAGCGACCTTTGGGTTTGCCATACTCTCAGACATTGAAGCATATTTCCTCATTCAAGCGGCTCAAGGAAATACGCGAAGCAATGTTATGCAGGCCCCGAAAGTCACGCTGTTCAACGGTCAAAATGCAACCATCAATGACGTTCGACAGCGGCCATTTGTGACGAGTGTTGTTCCAGTCGTTGGAGATTTTGCGGCTGCTCAACAACCGGTTATTACAGTCTTGTCCGAAGGCACGTCCGTCAATGTTCAGGCTGTCGTGTCAAGTGACAGGCGTTTCGTAAGGCTGACACTGGTTCCTTTCTTTTCCACGATTGGAAAAGTTGAGGAGTTCCAGTTTGAGGGTTCACGTTCGACACGGTCAAAAAGCTCTGATGAGAAATCCGGTCTTGTTGGAGACACTGGCGGAATCGTTGATGTGGAGGCTGGAGTCGATACGAATCAACGAAATGAACAGGAGCGAGAAGTCCTTTCGAATGGTACGACAATTCAACAACCAGAATTAATTACGACGACAGTCACAACAACGGTAAGTGTTCCTGATGGTGGGACAGTCCTAATGGGTGGAATCAAGCGTCAGCGTGAAGGCCGCAACGAATACGGTGTTCCCATTCTCAGCAAAATCCCCTATATCAACAGACTTTTCAAAAATGTTGGTATCGGTCGTACGACAGAGTCGCTCATGCTTATGGTGACGCCGAGAATCATTATTCAGGAAGAGGAAGAGGAGAAACTCCTTGGATCAGAGAGGCCGTAACATGAGGTTCTGGCTTTTCTCGGG
>CAXFJI010000356.1:0-3202 GCA_964003275.1 uncultured Planctomycetaceae bacterium | reverse complement strand
AACTGGTCGTGACCACCGCACATGCCAACCTTCGGGTTGCTGAAGCCACGACATGCGCTCCATGCCGTTTTGTTCCTCAGCAACAAAACGGTTGCTGTCCGCCACACTGTCTTGGGAACATGCACATGAAAAGCTATTGAGCGCAACCGAAAGAAGCAGACATCCAAGGGAAACGTTTCCACGTAATTCAAAAGCCGCCAGAAGCATGCACATTGCTCAGAAAAAATTTAATCTTGCGGCACTGCCGGACGCTCCGACACTGACATCAAAGTAGTATAGATCCTCATAGAAACGCATGAAACCCAAGAGCGATTCACTAGCCTAGAGTGAATGATGATGTTTATCTTGACGGCTCGACAATCAATCAAATCATCGTGTACCGCGTCATCACTACATACATCGATACTTATGCGAAATCGATCCATACCGCTTTGGCAGACAGTCCTTCTTGCACGCTGATGCTGCATTAACGTCGCAGCCAATCGTTACAAAAAACGCATGCCCCCATTCGCAGCAGACATTGCGATACGGGATACACATTCACGCAAACTCGATAAGTTACTTTGTGGACTGATCGTGTCATGACCATCTTCATGAAAAGTGCAATAAAAAATAAAATCTACCCCAATGCCACGGTCACAACTGCTCCATTGGGGAAAGCAAACATTCACCCAGGCGCAACGCACCACGCAATCTCTTTTGAGAACGGCGTTTCCTCGCACCAAAACGCCCCAACACGATGCGGGAGGAGTGGCCAGAAACAATTGACTCCATCATGGTCAGCCTCAAAAATCGATTGTACGGATAGTTCCAACGGAAAGAGTCTGGATATCGCCTTATTTTGAGAGCCGCCCATAGAAGTCAAAACAGAGTCTGATTAATCTGGAAGCCAGCCACACATTGGAATTGTCATGGTGGTTCATTGAGTTTCTGAACACAGGACACGTACAGCGTCAGCAGGATGTCATGAACATAGGCCGCAAACCAGACGACGAAGACCTCTTTGAGGGTTCGACGATGACCTTCGGTGAACATCTGGAGGAACTTCGAACCTGCCTGGTTCGA
Organism: uncultured Planctomycetaceae bacterium; assembly: GCA_964003275.1. Lineage (GTDB taxonomy): Bacteria > Planctomycetota > Planctomycetia > Pirellulales > UBA1268 > CACORA01. The sequence continues at coordinate 2,137 of CAXFJI010000356.1, read as the reverse complement.
GCTGCCATGGGCCTTGCCATTGGAGTTGTTATTGGTTTCTTCCTTGGACGATCTGTTGTCCATTTGATTGAGCAACCACTCCAAAAAGCGCTTGGGAACTATTACACCGAACAATCTGTGGAATCTTTTGATACATGGATACCTCGAGAAGGATCACAAGCAACACTTCCCTACAGCAGAGACGAAGTGGTTGACGCTGTTGAACACAAAGGTTTCTCTTTTGAAATGCGCGAGGTTCATCCGCAGCAACTGGCTCGGGTTCTTGCTGGTGCACAACACGATTCTGGAACATCTACTGAAACAACCGATAGTTCTCCTCCCCTGAAATTTGATACTGAATCACTGGTGCCTATCTTCCTCTGGCAACCGCTTGAAAAAGACTCACGAGTCAGTATTACCACACTCTCAGCACAGGAAGCCTTCGCGATTTATATCAAAGCGGCACTTCTTGTGGGACTGGTTCTTTCCAGCCCATGGGTCTTCTATCAACTTTGGACATTTGTTGCTGCAGGACTCTACTCTCATGAAAAGCAACTGGTATGGACATTTCTACCCGTGAGTATCGCGCTCTTCTTGGCTGGTGTATCGCTTGCTTTCTTTTTTGTATTTGACTTTGTCCTGGATTATCTCCTTGCGTTCAATCAGTGGCTTGGCCTGGATCCTGATCCGCGAATAAGTGAGTGGCTTTCATTTGTCCTTATTCTCCCCATTGGATTTGGCATTGGCTTTCAACTACCGCTTCTCATGCTCTTTTTTGCAAAAATAGGTGTCTTTGATGCCAAGTCTTATGCATCTCAATGGCGAACCGCCATTGTTGCCATCTTTATTGTCTCAGCTATTCTCACCCCTGCGGATCCATACAGCATGCTCTTTCTCGCAATGCCTCTGTGCTTGCTGTACTTCAGTGGGTTGGCCGCGTGCTTCTGGACAGTTGCACCAAATGATGCGTGATGGCACGATCTGTTTTTCATCACAGTCACGAACTGGCAACGAATGCAAGCCAATAAAACGTCAATCCGGTAATGGTCGTACACAAAAGATCCATCGCCACGAGTCTTCCAAAAAACCGATGGCGTCGACTGTGCTGTGACGGAATTGGAGGCGACGGAAATCGATACAGTGATTCCCAGAGCGTCCACACCAAGAAAATAAGTGTTGAGATGGCAAACACCAGATGGATTCCCAAAGCAGTCAGGACACCTGTCGGCCACCATGGACTCGGACGAGCCCGTTCTTTCCAATCACTCACAAAACGAATATCGATCTCAAAAATAACAATGCAGATCAGCAGTGCTCCGGCAATGAATAACTGAAGCATTTTGTGAGTGAAAAACTGCTTTTTCACCCTCACGAGATAAATGCTCAATGCAAGAATTGGAAGCAAGAGAAGCAGACCAACCACAACAATATCCATTCCAATTGAGCCACGGAAACCGAGAAATCCATCGATGCCTGACATATCCGCCATCATAAAAAGGGGGGCTAACAAGATGTGAATCAGTAAAGGTAGGCAAATTGTAGCGAACCTTTTGCAGTTGGGGGGTGAACGTATACCATCCTTTCTGAGGCCGAGTGGCGAAATTGGCAGACGCACGGGACTTAAAATCCCGTGGAGCGGAAGCTCCGTGCGGGTTCGAGCCCCGCCTCGGCCATTTGGGACAGCTTTGCCCTTGTTCCACAATGAGTTTGCCTGTACTTCTCCGGACAGGAAACATTCCGGAGACATTCATGACTCACGTCACACAAAAACAGCACGAAAGACGGTTTTCAACGACAGCCGTCTTATTGCCGTGGCTTGCAGCACCGCTCTTTTGCCTTCTGCCAATCGGTGGGTGTGCTGTCGCGACAACACTCCGCCCGAAAGCCGTTCAAGTCATCAAAGCGGTGTCAGACACACCTGGGCTGGTTGCCGTAAGCATGCCACAGTGACCCCCCAACGGCCTACTTCAGCAAACTGGCATTGGAGGCATCAGCCGCTGTAGTCGTCTGTTTCACGAAATGACGAGGAACATGTACAGCCATTTCGGAAACCCACGTCGAGGCAGACTGCCCTCGATATCCCTTCTTGACCACAATCTGTTCACCATCTGAATCGATGAGAAGGGCACTTGGAAACGTTCGAACCCCATATTTGATG
>CAXFJI010000355.1:0-3207 GCA_964003275.1 uncultured Planctomycetaceae bacterium | reverse complement strand
GAACCACCTGATGAACCACCTGATGAACCACCTGAGCTACCACCCGACGAGCCATGACTCGAGTGCAGTGAATGTCGATATGCACGCATTGCCTGACGATTTGCTCTTCGAGAGCCCCAACTTCCACCGGAGGAACCTCCGTAGCTTCCTCCCGATGAACCTGATGACGCGTGGCTGTAACCACCTGATGAACCACCTGATGAACCACCTGATGAACCACCTGATGAACCACCTGATGAACCACCGTAGCGGTGATGCCATCCTGCCTCGACATTAGCAGCATGAGCGGCCAACGCTGCAAACGTAATCAACCCAAATATCTTGTACCATTGACTCTTGACCAGCATGTTGATCTTTCTCCGTGGCGTGACTCATCAAAAAGGGATGGAAAAGCCAATCGCACGGGTGAACAACTCACCCATGAAGGCTTTCTCATGACAGATAGGATAATTTGCAGATTTAGTAAATCAAGCAAAATAGGCAAAATATGCGGCCTCGGTCTCGTCTCATCTTGCCATCTGAAAACAGATGATTTGGGCATTTTTTTGCAAAAAATACGTGAAAAAGCGAATGATCAATACATTCACCGCTTCTCACTCTCCAGCTGGAGAGAATCCAAGGCAAGCGTGCCCGAAGCCCCCATGAGACCGATCTGAAGAATCCCTTCCTGTGCCCACAATGGTACAAAAGTGCCTCCTGCACAACGTTTCCAACCAAAATTTCCAAGCCACTTTGAGTTTTGTGTCATCATGGGCGCAAGAATCACACGTTTTGTCCGGGAACGCTGAGCGTCGTAGAAATACACCGCAACAGCAGGTACTTCGTTTGATGTTACCCCCGTCATGAGCTTCTCACCTCTTACTGAGAATGTCACGGCAAGACGACGTATCGCCTTACCGTCAACAGGAAATCCTTGGAAGATTTGAGCCGGTCGACCAGGTTGGGCATTATGAAGTTGAAGGCAGCGTCCACCACTCGGAGCAGATTCGTCCTCAATAATTGTTGCCTGTCGACCGTAATACCACGCAACGGGGATCGCAGTTCCGTCAATCGTTTCTTCAAAATCCCCATTCGATAATTGCGGATGCTAGCCGTCGGGCTTTGTTTCCCGAGACTCTTCCGCCTCACCAGTCATAGGCACAAAGAGACTTGGTACGAGTGTCTCTCGAAGAAGCTTCCCATTCTTTTTTGTCATCCGAACAAGGATCTGTTCGTAGCGTTCACCCACTGGTATGACCATCATCCCACCTTCAGCGAGTTGATCAACAAGAGGTTGCGGAATATCTTCGGGAGAACATGTAACGATGATCTTGTCAAATGGAGCGTGCTCTTTCCAACCAGCAAATCCATCTCCAATCTTTGTGACAACGTTACGATACCCAAGCCGTCTCAATGTTCGATCAGCCCGTTTACCCAAGTCTTCATGAATCTCAATCGAATACACCATTCCGACAAGTGAAGAGAGAACGGCAGCCTGATACCCACTCCCAGTACCAATTTCAAGAACTTTATCAGTTGGCTTTGGCTCCAACTTTTCTGTCATGTAGGCAACAACAAATGGTCCTGAGATTGTCTGCGCTTCTCCAATGGGCAATGACATATCTATGTACGCAAGCGCTCGCTGACTTGGCGATACAAACTCGTGACGTGGCGTGAGCCTCATACTTTCTAAAACACGAGCATCCGTCACACCACGGGCGGCAATGTCGTCACGGACCATGCGCTCTCGCGTAAGATCGTACGGATCATTTGGGGTCGCGGCCGATGTTGCCGACAACGAAAAAACCATCAGAACGTAAACTGCCTTATGGAAACGCATCACCGTGAGGGAACAATCCCAACAAGTTCAATATCAAACACAAGAACCTCATTTGGTTCCACCAATGGGGGAAAACCCTGTGCCCCATAACCGAGTTGCGGAGGAACAAAAAGCCTCCAATGAGAACCGACTCGCATGAGTGGAATTGCCTCCCGCCATCCTGGCGCCATGGCCACAACATGATACGTCACGGGTTCTTCTTGCGGATCCGTCGCGTCAAATTCACTCCCATCAATGAGGGTTCCACGATAGCGCAATGCAACCTCGCTGGCAGGAGATGGGTGCGGTCCTTTTCCAGCAGTCACTATTTCATACTGCAAGCCGCTTGGTCTCGTGACCACCCCTGGTTTCTTTGCATTTTTTTCAAGAAACTCGGCTGCCTTGAGAAGATTCGTTCGAGCAATCTCAGCCATCTTCTTCTCAAATGCTTCATCTTTTTCTCTCGCCAATGCATCGAAATACTCTAACGCTTTTCGTATTTCGGAGTCACTCAACGCAAGTGCTGTTTCACTCGTAGAATCAAACAATCCACGCGATATGGCTGCGAGAGGAATATCTGGAAAACGTGCACGAAAGTCCTCGGCAATTTGATTTCCAATCCGAACCCCCACGGCATATCCTAAAATACTTTGAGGCTCCTCAAGACGCGTCACCTTACTTGTCTTTTGTTTTGATTCGCTGTCTGAAGAAAAGGCAGGCGACGGAGCAAGCACATCTTCCGGATCAGAAGCCATTAATGCGCAACCAACCGATGCGAAACTCACCAAAAAGAAGCCCCGCAACTTCAACTGCGTAAACGCCCAATGCCTCGTCATGTTGATTCCTTCGGCCGAGCCAAGGCACCTTTGGTCAGTTCCAAGAATGCCGTCTCTAGGTTAACTTCCTGCTCCTGAACCACTAAGACCTTCTCACCAGCGGCAACAAGCCTGTTTACAAGAGGCGAGTGATCTACCACTCCTTCAGCCAGAGCAACTAAAACATCGCCATCCCGAACAGTGACCCCTTTGGCCTCTGCGGCTGTCTCGAGAGCGTTTGCAGCAGCCAATGAATCCCCGGCCACACGAATCCGAATGACCGGCTGTCCACGAACCTGCCTGAGAAGATCCTGAACATCACCACATGCAAGCAGCCGACCATATTCAATGATCCCGACCCTATTACAAATATCAGCTAGTTCAGGAAGAATATGGCTTGATACAAGCACCGTCTTTCCCATGCCTTGGAGACGCTTGAGCAGATTTCGCATTTCAATCCGTGCTCTTGGATCGAGTCCGCTCGCAGGTTCATCAAGAAGAAGCACATGAGGATCATGGAGTAATACTCGAGCCAAGCCCAGGCGCTGAGTCATCCCGCGAGACAAACTTGTTACAAGCTCATCACGTTTCGCC
>CAXFJI010000354.1:0-3217 GCA_964003275.1 uncultured Planctomycetaceae bacterium | reverse complement strand
TCAGATTGAACGGTCGATCACGCTATCTTGTGTTGATCATGTTCTCGTATTTGCAGATACTATTACCAAACGTGACAGAAAAAACTCAGAAGAGTTGCTGTGCTATTCATCGAGTATCCCTGTGGTTCAGCATATCAACGTTGAGCCAGCACTAGAATCACGTGAGATCTTTCTTTCCGATACGTCAGTGCGAGGTGTTGCCATGCCGCTGGCTTTGCCGGAGTGGCGTGCAGGTGGTGGCAAGGGTGACTTTGTGTCGAAGGACGGAACACTGTCATTGAGTCAGCAGGGCATGGGGCGGTTGTTTGCTCCTCTGTGGCTTGATGTCGAATCACGCCGTCTGGGCGAACAGCTCACGTGGCGACAAATTACGGTAGCCGATGCGCGCATCAATGTGCCTCCAAGTATGGCATCTGGTCACCGGGTGCAAGTAGGGATCGATCAGTGGCTTTTGTATCGAGCGCTTGATGCCCCACGTAATCGGACACTGCTCGGATTTAATACGTCAGGTGAATATGTTCTTGGACGAATCACCCCAGATGGCACGGTACAACGGACGATCGAGATACCATAATGTCCGTTAGTGAGCAGCTTTCTCTTGTTCGGTCAAATGTGGCAGAAGCCTGTCGACAATCGGGGCGTCATGAGGAAAGTGTTCGAATCATTGCGGTGACGAAATATGGTGATGTCGCCTTTGCCAAAACAGCACATGATGCAGGTTGTTTGGATCTTGGTGAGAGCAGGCCGCAGGCGCTATGGGAGAAGGCCGCGGCCCTTTCTGCTTGTACTCCGGCTCCACAATGGCATCTGATTGGTCATTTGCAAAGAAATAAAGTGCGTCGTACCCTTCAATGCGATCCGTTCATCCATACAGTTGATAGTGAAAGGCTTCTAACTGCTATCGACAGGGAGGCGGCGATTCAGGGCCGCCAGTGTGACGTCCTCGTTGAAGTGAATCTGAGTGAAGATCCGAGGCGTTCGGGTGTGAGTCTTCTCGGATCACATGCACTCATCAGGCATGCAGCCTCATGTCAGCATGTTCGGGTGCGCGGATTGATGGGGATGGCAAGTTTCCCAACAGGAAACGATCCTAATGGCGAGGCACGAAGACAGTTTTCAACGTTGAGAGAACTTCGCAATAGTTTGCGCAATGAACTGGCGATTGATGATCTTGTAGAATTATCAATGGGAATGAGTGGCGATTATATGGAAGCGATCCTTGAAGGTGCAACGATGATTCGCGTTGGATCGGCACTGTTCAAGGAATGAACGTTCAAGACATTTCTACCGCGAAGGATACACCATGAACCGATGCCTGTTCTGTCACCTCATCGTCAGTCTGTTCATCACTTTCGGTGGTATATCCACTTCGGCAGAACCGATTCGCCAACGTCTGTGGCCGCAGGGTGCACCAAGAGCAAAAGGAGATACTGCTACGGATCAGCCGTTTTTCGAGATTTGGCAACCAAATGGACCAGCACAATTGCGACCAGCCTTTGTCGTGTGTCCGGGAGGCGGGTATGGAGGGCTAGCCGTTGATCACGAAGGACGACAAATTGCGCAGTGGTGTAACGAGAGAGGCATCATGGCTTTTGTGCTTCATTACAGATTAGGGAGTAAAGGATATCACTATCCAACACAACTTATTGATGTGCAACGGGCCATGCGATGGGTGCGAGCACACGCTGCTGACTACAAAATAGATACTCATCGAATTGGCGTGTGGGGTTTTTCAGCTGGTGGTCATTTGGCATCAATGGCTGCAACACTTTTTGAAAAGGATACCGAGGGTGTTGATGATGCGATTGATCAGGTATCAGCTCGACCAGATATTGCTGTGCTGTGCTATCCAGTGATCTCACTCAACTCCACGGCGACACACCGTGGATCTCGAAAAAATCTGCTTGGTCCCGAAGACAATGACGCATTAGCTGAACGTCTAAGCACTGATCGGTGTGTCACGTCGGCGACGCCTCCGTCATTTCTTTTTCAAACCAACGAGGACGCGGCTGTTCCAGCTGAAAACGCTGTAGGGTTTTACATGGCATGTAGAAAACACCATGTTCCTGCAGAACTTCACGTGTATGAGTCTGGCCGTCATGGCGTCGGTTTGGCGTCGCAGGATCCACGGTTATCGTCATGGCCTGATCGGCTGAGCGACTGGCTCACGTTCCATGGGTTTATCGATTGAGAAGCATCAGACTAGCTAAAGACAGATCAACGATGTTTAGTCAAATCGAACTTCAAGAATCTCAAACTTCATCGTCCCGGCTGGCACATCAATAGAAACATTATCTCCGACTTTTCGACCAAGAAGCCCTTGGGCTAAAGGACTTGCTACGTTGATTTTTCCGGCATCGTAATCTTCTTCACCTGCTCCGACGAGCATAAATTCCTCGTTGTCACCAAATTCGAGGTCTTTCACAACGACCGTCGCACCAAATACCACTTCATCAGTGGCTTCTGTTGGTCGTTCAACTATGACGGCTCGAGCAAGTTTGTCACGAATGAGATTGATCTTTGCCTGTAACATTCCCTGGCTTTCTCGTGCACCGTGGTATTCAGCATTTTCACTGAGGTCGCCTTCGGCTCGTGCTGCTGCAAGACGCTGTGTGATCTTGGTCATCTCAACGGTTTCAAGCTCATCTGCCTCTGCCTTGAGCTTGTCATATCCAGTGCGGGTCATCGGGATTCGATCTGACATTAATTCGATCTCCAAATCAGCAAAAAAACAAAAAGGTTCCTTTTGAACAGTAACTCACTCTACCCACGCAGACCTACGTCGAAGTCTTATGAGATTCAGGAGCGTACATGAGCCGTCCACAACTGCGGCACAGAACAACCTGTCCGAGCAACAGATCTGAAGCCATTTTTCCAGTAATCTGATGGTTACAGCCTCCACAGCTTTCTCCGTCAACAGCAGTCATCGCATCAGCTCCCTTGTGCTTCACTGAGCGGTCATACAGTGACCGAGTATTCCCCGTGAGGTCTTTTTCTGCTGAAGCAAGATCACCCAGGACACGATCCACCTCGGCTTCAAGATCTTTTGTCTCAGCGGCGACGCGTGTTTGAGTCTGCTCGAGTGATGTGTTGGCTTCTTGCACATCTTTTTCTGCTGCAGGGAGCGTCGCTTGTACGCGATCAACTTCCTCAAGGCTGTCCAAGATTTCATCTTCAAGTACTTTTGTTGCCATTGAGTCAGCAGCGATCTGGTCGG
>CAXFJI010000353.1:0-3230 GCA_964003275.1 uncultured Planctomycetaceae bacterium | reverse complement strand
TAAATCACTCCAACAATTCAGAATAGCAATGACCGGCCGTCCCTCTGCCTCCTCAGCCGAATACCCCATCTGCCGAAGACGACTTCTATGACCAAAACTCCGAACGTCATCTGGTGCAAACCATCGCTGCGATCGCAGCGAGGCAACTCGTAAACGTCTTTTCTCTTCAGAAAGTGTCATACAAGACATCTATGGGGAGAGGTTTCGGGAAAGCGTCGCTGATTGTACGCTGACGCTTGTCATTCTCAAGGATTATACATGTCATGACTCCTCTGGGCGTTCTCTTGCTCGCACTTGTGATCGTGATAGGCGGAATGCTTCTCTTTCGCCTCCATCCTTTTATTGTCCTTATTTTTGCTGCTTTCATTGTGGCACTTGTTGCCCCGGCGGAAACAGACATCACCACCGTCGGACGAGACGTTGCTCAGGCCTTTGGGACGACAGCATCAAAAGTTGGAATTGTCATTGCCATGGCTTCTATTCTAGGAGCCTGCCTGTCAGCAGCCGGGGGAGCGACACGACTGGTTACGACCCTGCAAGAGGCGGTTGGACCAAAACGAACACCACTTGCGTTACTGCTTGGTGGCTTCGTGCTTGGAATTCCAATGTATGCAGACACGGTGTTCTTTCTTCTCATGCCACTTGCCAAGGCAGTGTGGCATCGAACAGGCCGAGGATATCTCCTTGCCGTCCTTTCTATTGTCTGCGGTGCGACGATGACACATTCACTCGTACCACCAACACCGGGGCCGTTGTTTGTCGCAGAAGCGCTTGCGGTCGACATGGTCACCATGATTGTATTTGGCCTTATTGTCGGCAGCATCAGTGCTGTAGCAGGTTTTGCCTATGCACACTGGGCAGATGATCGTTGGCCACTGTCACCATCCACAGATGCTGGAGCTGGCAATCAATCCATAGCTGAAGAAGGCCATGCGGATGCAACACCTGTCACCATGGCTCCTTTATGGGCGTCGATGCTACCACTGCTGTTACCTGTGGCACTGATTAGCCTTGCGTCGGTAACACAGTCATCCCCAACCCTTGTACCAAAGGACCTCCGTACGATCATTAGTGTCCTCGGAGACAAAAATATTGCCTTATCCATCGCGGCAATTGCCTCAATGATTGTCCTCGCATGGACACTCAAGGACGCCACCGTTTTTCGTGCAACAACCTCCAAAGCGATTCGTGATGCCGGAAGCATCGTGCTTGTCATTGCTGCTGGGGGTGCGCTTGGAGGCACGCTTCGCAATGCTGGCCTCATTGAACTCTTTGATGGTATGGGTATGGCAACAGGACTGGTTCTCATCCCAACGGCGTGGCTTGTGACAATGATCATTCGCATTGCCCAAGGCTCTGCAACTGTGGCCATGATCACCTGTGCCGGCATCATGGCCCCAATCGCTCTGACACCTGCACTGACCTGTCATCCCGTCTATCTTGCACTGGCGATTGGGTGTGGGTCGAAGATGGGAATGTGGATGAATGACAGTGGCTTCTGGGTCATCGCCCGAATGAGCAGCATGTCAGAACGGGAAACACTGCGATCTGCATCCGTGATGATGGCGATTGAAAGTGCGGTGGGACTTGTCGTCACGCTCCTTCTTGCAAGAGTGTTCCCAATGACATGACGAATTGCCGGCACATCACCTTAGTGTGACTCTTCAAGAAATCCAGATACGTTCATCCACTCAATGACTCTCAACGGCCAGTCATTCACTGGATTTCCAAGTTTTTTCATGCCAAATCCATGCCCACCGGTTGAATAAATATGGAGTTCACACGGAATGCCGAGTTTCTTGTATGCAACATAGAGGAGGGCACTCCCGCTGGCACTCCAGCGATCATCCCCCGCATGAATGAGACACATTGGAGGCGCTCGCTCAGTCACGCACACCTCTTCCAGTAACGGGCCTTCGGTACCACGTGCGATCAGGTACGCCGGGTAGATCGGTATGGCAAAGGCAGGCAGAGGGGTTTCAATATCGAGATTAGGATCAAAAGGATAGGTTCGTTTCTCTGAATTGAGTGACGTCATTACGGTCAGGTGACCCCCAGCCGAAAAGCCCAGCATCCCAATACGACCCTGATCAATACCCCACTCGCCAGCATGATGATGAATGAGTCCAATGGCCCGCTGTGCATCCTGCAATGCCTGCTCTCGCAGTGCAGGCACTCGATACTTCAGTAACACTGCGGTCACACCATGCGAGTTCAAAAACTCACAGACCTTTGTCCCCTCATGCTCATACGCAAGAATGGAATAGCCGCCGCCAGGACAGACCAACACAGCAGCGCCATTCGATTGCTTTGGACGATAGAGCGTGATCTGAGGTTTGGTGACATTTGTAAGACGCACCACACCATCAGGTGGATCACGAAATAATTCTTTTTCGGGGCCAACCTTCTGCTTCTCTGACACTGGGCCAGGTGTCCCGTTCGGCCAGAGATCCAGTACCACAGGCTGTTCAGCACCCAACGCCAGCTCAGCTGCAATCAGTACCATGGTGAGCAGACAAAAGAGTTGCATTCTTTTTCGTGTATGCCTCATCGTCCATCCCTCTTCCTGCGTGTCTATTCAACTCTCAGTCGAATGTGGGTACTCGCACACTAAAAAATCGTCTTCCCGCAGCCGCTTGTCATACCATAGATCTGCTGTGTTAGACTAATAACGTAGTCATAAAAACGATCGTTGATTTTTACTGTTTCAAGCACGTTACTCTACACCTCACCATCTGAAAGTAAAACAACCTTCATTTGGAGTGCCACGATCCTGATTGCTTTCTGTCATCGCACGTACGAAATCATGAACAGTTCACGCGCACAACAAACGATATTCTCCGTGCCCCGATGGTTGTTGATTTTCGCGATCTTTATCATCGGTAGCACGTGCACGCCTAACGTGAACGCAACAACCTTCGAGCATTTCTTAAGTGTGCATTGTATTCGCTGTCATGGTCCTGATGCGGCTGAAGGTGATCTACGTATTGATATGCTTTCCCGAGACTTCAACGCAATCGACGACTCACATCTCTGGACTGAAATTCTTGAGCGTATTAATGCCGGGGAGATGCCACCACCAGACGAACCACAGCCGACCGAAGATGAAATTGCGACGACGATCGAACAACTCAACAGCAACCTACGAGAAGGGCGGGCAGCGCGAATGGCTGCACGACCGGCAGTCTCGCATTACCGGCTCAGCCGACAGGAATAACAGAACACTGTCT
>CAXFJI010000352.1:0-3236 GCA_964003275.1 uncultured Planctomycetaceae bacterium | reverse complement strand
TTTGTTCGGCTTGAATTTGTACCAGGCGTTTTGAAAGGCGCTCAATGACTTTCGGATTCGATTCAGCCAGATTGTCTTCTTCATCTAGGGTCTACCGTTTTCCGCGGATTTTTTTGGTTACAAGTGCGTACCCTTGACGTGCAAAGCGTTGTTCGAGAACGACATAACCTTCTTTTGTGTCCGTTCTCATGCGAGGCAGCCATCAGTCACTTTGACCAATCGTGTCAACAAGACGAACCCGCACCGCATCAACGAAGTGGTCAGACGTGGTGGGGCCAGGTTCATCGTTCCCCGCGCCCAGCGAGATCACGATGCTCCGCGTTCCCGGCGGGACTTCAATCGTGGCTCGCAACTTGTGCCAACCCGTCTGGTCCCCAGGCACTGTCGTGTAGTTCCGCCCAACATGGCCGAGGACGGTATCAAACAGCAACTCATGATCATTCCAGATCGGACGAACTTCTTCAGGCTCCTGACTTAATAAGCCCAGGCGAATCTGAAACGCAGATGACTCTTTAGGGTTTGACGTAGCAAACGAAGCCTCGACCTCGACCGATCTGACACGATCCGTATTCACCTTTGGGTGCTCATCCAAATCAATGATGTAGCGGGCGTAGGTGAACTTTGTCGTGCCGCCTCCGATAAACTTTCCAACACGCGTCCCTCTGACAGCAGAAAGTTCTTGTCGCTCAGGGACTGAGAACACTCTGCCCTGCCAATGGTTCGGACTCGTTGGAAACCTACCCGCCATAGTCAGCTCTGGATCTTCAAAACTCTCAAACACAACGTCCCTGCTTTGCCACTGACGTGGCCTGCTGCGCGGAATCGCGTAGGCCCAGACCACGGAAGCACCGAAGATCCCGATGAGAAGCCCTGCAGCCAGTGACGTGAGGCGGAATCGACGAAACATCGGGTGAGTCTTTGCAGAAGCCATTGTTAATTTTCCGGTAGTAGCCTTCAAAGAGGCACTTTGCATTGCCTGCTCGATCATGCCGTGAACAGAAGCCAGATCCCAATATCGCTGTCGGGCTTCACTGGATTCTTCAATCCACAGACTCAGTTGGTTTGCCTCTGCCTCACTCAGTTGTCCTTCGAGGCAGGCGTCGATCAACGCGTCGAGTTCCTTTTTGTTATTCATTTCTTTCATCGTGTCCTTCACTGTGCAAGTTTTGTTTGAGAGTGGATGCAGTCACGCAGAGTGGCCCTCGCTTTCGAAAGCGCTACGCGAACCGCGATCGATGTCATTCCAGCTGCTTCGGCCATTTCATCTGAACTCTGTCTTCTGGAATACCGTCGCCATAAAAGATCACGCACCTTTGGAGCCAGCTTCCCAAGACATTTTTCGAGAGCGTCTTCTCTTTCGGTCATTAATTCTGCAGCGGGAGCGTCCGCGGCTAAAGCACTGATGGCAGCTTCACTCAGCAGGTTGCCCCGTTTTTTTTGACGGAAATTTTCCAGCACTTTTAAGCGAGCGATACTGCAGGCCCATGCCACAAAGTTTGTTCCCAGCTCAAAGGTGGAAGCTTTCCGCGAAACTGTCAAAAAAGTCTCTTGCAGCACATCATCTGCATCCGCCAACGAAGGCTGCAAGGCCCGAACAAATGCCCGAATCGAATGCTCATGACGTACAAACAGCAATTGCACCTCTTCGGTAGCACTGGGAGATCCGCGTTGGTCTTCTGAATTATTCATTACAAGTAATGTCAGAGGGGGCGGAATTGTTTCTGAACAAACAGAAAGCATCTTGTTTTTGTGGGAGGGCCACATTCGGGTAATGTTGTTCTGCCAATGAGTGGTCCCTCTTTTGTGGGGCGTATATCGGGAATGCGATTCTTACGTGCTTTCCGTTTGCTGACTGACATTGGTGTGCAGAGCGCCTTGCTTCGTGCAGGCATCATGAAAGTTGAAAAACAATCAACATGGATATGGCAATGACAAAGATCATCAAGAGTGCATCTGGTTCGAAAAACGGAATCCGTGTTTTCTTTTGGTAGAGTTGGCCGAGAACAGCAATCGCTGATGTTACGATGACAGCCAGCGCCGTCATCGCATGAGCGGACGAAAGAGATGTAAAAAGTGAGTCTTTATGAACAGCATCAAGAGGAAAGAGCAGCAGCATATTGAAAGCATTGCTTCCAAAGGCATTCCCTATCGCAAGGTCAAATGCACCCATCCTTAATGCCGTTATGGACGAAACAAGTTCTGGTAATGATGTAGTGATGGCTACGAGGGTCGTGCCAACAAATGTTCCACTCAGCCCAGACTTTTCAGATAGTTCTCCTGCAACATGGGAAAGCTGTGGTCCAGCCATCAGAATCACAATGGCTGCAACAAGAAATGTGAGGATTGTTATGGCAGGCCGTGTTGATGTGTTGTTTTCATGGTGGGCAGTTTCGTCATCAGTGTCATCAATGAGTGTCTCTTTGTGAGCACGCAGGGCAATTCGTTGATTGAGATACAACATGCGAATGCCAAGAAGGTACGCAGCAGCAATGGCCCATGACCAAGCACTTATTCCACATAACGTTGGATTGTGGATGTGATCAGCTGTCAGAACAGCTGCGGCAGCAAGTCCTGTGAGAACAATGCCAAGCGTGGCAGAAAGTGCATGAGAGGCAGCTTCACGAGAAAACATTCTGCGTTCCCCTCGCCATGCAAGATCAAGACAGGCAAGAATAAAGAGATTCATGAGGCTCGAACCAAATAAGTCTCCAACGGCAATATCAGTGAGTCCAGCCCGAACGGCAGCGATATCAACGGTGAGTTCGGGGAGGGAGGTGACAGCTGCAAGGAGTAAGCTGCCAATGATCAGCCTTCCAAGGCCGGTGAGTTCGGCAATGCGATCAGCAGATCTCGCTAAAAACGTTCCTGCTATTGCAACTCCGAGAGCGAGTCCAGTGAACTGAATAATGAGAGAGGTCATGAAGCACTATGATCCTGGAATGTTTGCTACATCATTTTACGCGGCACGATCTGACTTTTGTCGACATCCATGTATTGTGTTTTTCAAGGAATGCAAGGAACTAAGGTTTCTTCAGTGTCGGAATGAACACAACAGCGTCAGCAATGACATAGCCATCTGTTCCTGTGTTTGCAATCTCAACAACCCCCAATCCATCGAAGTCATATGTGCCGATCGATAGAAAAAGATTATCAATAGGAGGGGGCTTTTTTTGGTTGATCTGTCGTGTTTCTTTTCCATGTGCGTGATAGAGCGTGACAGGGACATTCGATGCACG
>CAXFJI010000351.1:0-3236 GCA_964003275.1 uncultured Planctomycetaceae bacterium | reverse complement strand
TTTCGTGTGGTGCCGCAAAACAATTGCTTTTCCGCCGCGTTACGCATGCCAGGGTGATGTTGCGATCATAAAAAGGGTGTTTCTTTCTTTTGATCGGGATCTTCGATGTGCAACACGTTGAGTGTACTTGAGTTGAAAGAATTGGGGGGCTGTTCAGTAGATGAGTGATGTGTGCAACATACCAAATATGGATTAATTGTCCGTTGATATATCAGTATGTATGTTCTCAGACTGCTGCAGTGTTGCCGGACCAGAAAGGTATCCGAGTGAAACCAGGAACTGATCCACTTCGAGCATGGTTTCTTCAAACAGTTTGTTAAAAAAACCATGTGATTGATTTTCATACCAGACAAGATCACAACGTCCCCCAGCCTTTTCTACGGCTTTACAAAATTGCTCACCAGTTGCAACAGGAATAAGTTTGTCTTTTGTTCCACAAATAAAGAGTGTCGGAGGCATGCCTTTTTTGATGTTATGGAGAGGAGAAAATTCCTCCCAATACGGCTCGACGCGATTGTGTCCATAGCCGTTCTTGCTGTTATCAATAACAGGATTGAAGAGTACTAATGCCTGCGGGAGTGGACTGACGGAAGTATCTTCACCATCCTCATCAAATTGAGTGATGGTGGCAGTTGCTGCTGCCACATGTCCACCAGCAGATCCACCGCTTGCTACGATTTTATTCGGGTCAACACCCAGATTGTTCGCATGACTGCGAATCCAACGGACTGCAGACTTGCCATCACTCACGCATACCTTGGGTTCTGTTTTATGTTTTTTATTGACACGATAGTCAGCACAAAACGCCACCATGCCACGAGAAGCAAGGTACTCTGCATGACGAGAAAACTGTGTGTAACTACCAGAAGACCAGCCCCCACCAAAGAAAAAAACTATGGCAGGACGTGTGTCCGTCGATTTCCAGTTTTCTGGATAATACGCATGAAGCAAAAGAGTGCCTTGTGGCGTTTCTTTGTAGGTGATGTTTTGATCGGGAGGTGGATTCGTTTCAGCACATAGGGTTGTCGCCAAAAAGAATGCTACGAACAAAACCATGGGGTATTTCATAAGTTGCCACCAGTTGTCTTAGTGCTGAATAGTTGTCATTGCCAATACTTCCTGCTTTGTACTGTATCAGAATGTACTCCAAAGATATGTGAAAGTGATGTTCTGTCCGTTTCTGTGGGCCTGTGATATGAGAACCAACCAATAAGAATAATGCTATCAGCAGTACAGCGTGGCCTTCTGATCGTCGTCCGATCTCCGTGGCTGCTTGAACGTCGTCTTTTTGTGGGTTGTGGGAATCCTCAATAGACAGGCTATCACAAAGGCTTAAGCAGCTGTCGGAGTGATGAACGATGTGTTTTTGATTCATCGATTTGATTGTTCAGAGGAACTGCACATTCTTTGAAAGGTTGACGCATGAGAGTCGATTGGTACAACCAGCGAGTAGTTGTGTCTTAACAAAGTCCGGTTCTCAAGCGAGGGCAAGTATGAAGTACAAGACAAATAGGCGGCATGCTCTGAAAACCATCGTAGCATCTTCCGTTATGACCTCATTGAGTGCGCAGGGGCGAGCAGCAGATAGTCCGAATGAGAAGCTCAATCTTGCATTTATTGGTGTGGGCGGACGTGGTGAGGCCAACCTTAAAGAATTGCACAGTCAAAATATTGTTGCCTTTGTCGATGTCGATGAAGAACGTGGAGGCAAGAGCTTTGAGTCGTATCCAAGCGTACAGCGTTTTAAGGACTATCGTAAAATGTTGGACCAGGTGGGAAGTAGATTAGATGGTGTTGTGATCAGCACACCGGACCACACTCACTTCCATCCCGCCTATGCAGCCATGCAAATGGGGCTGCATGTCTATTTGGAAAAACCATTGGCACACAACGTTTGGGAAACACGTATGCTGACGAACTATGCAGCAAAGCATAGGCTGGCCACTCAACTCGGTTGTCAACGTCATGCAATCCCCAACATGGCTCATGTTGTCGAACTGATTGCAGCCGGCGCGATTGGTAAGGTATCGCAGGTGTATTGCTGGAAATCTGGCAATCGCGGTATGCCTGAGATGCCAACGGATCGTCCGCCGATACCAAAGACGGTGGATTACGATTTGTGGGTTGGCCCCGTAAAGAATGCCCGGCCGTATCATCCATCGATTTGTCCCTATGGCTGGCGGTTCTGGTGGCAGTTTGGCAGTGGTGAAACCGGTAACTGGGGATGTCACATTTTAGATATTCCTTACTGGGCGCTGGGGCTGGGCCATGCGGACCGGGTGCAGGCATCGGGGCCTCCTGTGGACGCCGAACGAAGTCCGAAAGCAATGCACTGTGAGTTCCATTTCCCAACAAGCAATCAAGGAGGTCCAATCAAAATGCACTGGGATCACGGTGATCCGGGGACGCAGCTTGAAGATGTCACAGGGATAAGCGGACTCAATCTCAAAGGGATGAATACGTGCTTCATTGGTGAAAAAGGTTCACTCTTAGCTGGTTTTGATAAACATCAATTGCTGCCCGAAGATCAATTCAAAGAGTACACGGTGCCTGCGCATACGATTCCAAAATCACCAGGGTTTCATCAGGAATGGGTCCATGCCTGTAAAGGTAACGCACCAGCAACATGTAATTTTGACTATTCTGGTCCACTGTCAGAGACGGTGCTGCTGGGCAATGTCGCATATCGTACTGGCGACTTTATGTGGAATCATCAAGAGCTTTCCACTGGTGAAAATACGAAAGCACAGGCGTTGATTCGTGAAGAGTATCGAACTGGCTGGGATATTTGAATCGTATCAATGGTGTGTATCACGATAAAGATGTCTTAGATGGAGAGGGTTCTTCAGGAATCAGATCATTCCTCTGGTCTGCATCGGTGCTATCTGGCCAACAAGTACCATCGTTTTTTTCGTATTACGATGATTTCTCTTGGATTTTTTTCTTCGCTTCACGTGCTTTTTTCCGAACGTCGCGTTCTGCTCTCTTTTTCAATTTGTCATTCAAATTTTTTCGACTGGTATCTGTAGCCGTGCCATTCAATGCCTCTGGCACCGTGATTTTTTTCCCGTTGATTTCGATTTGCTTGATGAGTGCAAGCTGTTCGTTGATCTGCCCCGGAGGGGAGGTGTTATGCCCTGGGATGAACTCTCCGAAAGGACGACCAATTGCTTCGAGGTCATGCTGCATGAGCGCACGCATTTCTCTAAGGCGAGCAGCTTGTCTCGTATCGTACG
>CAXFJI010000350.1:0-3240 GCA_964003275.1 uncultured Planctomycetaceae bacterium | reverse complement strand
CTCTTTGGCCAAGCCGTTATGGGACGACTAAGCAATGCCTGACAGTGAATTGGTATGTACGAGAAAGAACAAAACGAAGCAATCAACTTTGGAGAAAGAATAAATGAAGACTATTAAGCTATCGTGTGTTGGAATGTTTCTGCTCACGGTCATGATGAGTGGCTGCAGCGATTCCACTGTGAATGTGCCAGAAGTGTCGACGGTCTCAGGAAAAGTGCTGTTGTCTTCAGGGAAACCCCTGACTGCTGGTAGGGTGATGCTTCGGCCAGCATCAAGCCTTACGAAGGCTACGAGGAAAGCCAGACGTGTCATCGCAGACGTGGGCAATGATGGTCAATTTAAGATAGATACCGCGACAGCTGAGGTTCCAATTCTGGCTGGAGAATACAGGGTGTATATCATTCTGGGCAATGATCCACGTATGAAATCACTGAGAAAACAGGTGCCAGAAAAGTACAGAAGTATGGAAGATGATGAGAGTGATTTGATTGTGAATTTGGGAGAGCAGACAGAGTCTATCGTGCTTAAATTAGCCAAGGGTTAGTGCGTGCAGAGCGATGTAGGATGAGTGGATCAAAGCGATCAGATGGCCAGATAAGGACAGGCTGAGATAGGTGGCCTATAAATGAACCATGGCAACGACGCTTTTATGGTTCCGTCATGATTTGAGACTTGACGATAACCCTGCCTTAGTCGCTGCGGCCGATCGAGGTCGTGTTGTTCCTGTTTTTATCTGGGCTCCCGAAGAAGAATCTCCTTGGGAGCCAGGTGCTGCTTCTTGCTGGTGGCTTCATCAATCACTCGAACAGTTATCACACGCATTGAGGAAGATCGGCGCTCCACTGGTGATTCGTACTGGCCCGACCCTCCCTGCCCTTCAGGCACTGGCAAAGGAAATTTCAGCAACGCACATAGCCTGGAACCGGCGGTATGAGCCAGTTGTGATTCAGCGAGATGTGACGATCAAGAAAACACTTGCTTCGGATGGGTATCACGTTGAAAGTTTCAACGGCTCGCTGCTCTTTGAGCCAATGAATGTCGCTACCAAACAAGGAAAGCCATATCAGGTATTCACCCCCTTTTGGCGTTCCCTATTGGATCGTGATGAACCGCAGGAGCCCGTGACAGCCCCCGGCAAGCTCCAATCAGTAGCAAAGCAGCCTCAGAGCCAGTCAGTCGATTCTTTAGGTTTAGATCCAAAGACTGATTGGACAGCGTCCATCAACGAAAGCTGGAATCCGGGTGAAATTGGTGCTCAGACACGACTCAGTCGATTCATGCAAAAAGGTCTACATGGTTATGAAAGTGGTCGTGATCGGCCGGACCAAGAGGGCACCAGTGCCTTGTCGCCACACCTTCATTTCGGTGAAGTGTCTCCTCGTAGAATATGGCATGCTGTCCGAAAAAAAAATGGTGGAAAACTGGCGAAACAGATCTCGGGAAGTCCAGAGGTCTATTTGCGTGAGCTTGGTTGGCGTGAGTTTGCCAATCACCTGATCTTTCACTTTCCACATACGACGGATGCTCCACTCCGTAGTGCGTATAAGAAATTTCCATGGGTCGATGATCCTGTCGGATTGCGTGCTTGGCAGAAAGGTTGTACGGGATTTCCAATAGTTGATGCCGGCATGCGGCAGCTCTGGTCAACAGGCTGGATGCATAACCGTGTCAGAATGATTGTGGCAAGCTTTCTTGTGAAGGATCTGAGGATATCGTGGTTGGAGGGAGCTCGATGGTTCTGGGACACGCTTGTAGATGCAGATCTGGCTGCCAATACACTTGGCTGGCAGTGGGCGGCGGGATGTGGTGCAGATGCTGCTCCATATTTCAGGGTCTTTAATCCGACGAGCCAGCAACAGAAGTTTGATCCCAATGGTGAGTATGTTGGTTACTGGGTAGATCGCAACGATGAAAAATATCCTGAACCAATCGTAGATCATGCAGAAGCACGCAAACTGGCACTCCAGGCACTCAAGAGAGTCACTGGTAAAACATAGGCTATTGCAGTCGAGTCATGGTCGCCCGGATGACATTGCGGACATTTGCTTGTGCGTCAGGATCACCAACTTTCCCGGCCGCTTCGTCGGCTTGTTCAAGAAGTTTTATTGCTGCAGGTGTATCGCCATTGGTTGCCGTAGCATTGGCAACTGAAAGTAAGGCATACGCTTTGCTCTCATCTCGATCAATGCCTGCGGCAGTTGATGCGGCCTCACTCAATAACGATGTTGCCTTGTCCGCATTACCGGTTTTTGCATACACACTTGATGCTGCTGCAAGCGCCTCTGATTTAGCACGAGGATCAGAAAGTGCAGCAAGGCAGGACTCAAGTTTTTCAACCATTGCCCCAGCCTCCTCAGCCATTCCACCACTGACATACCCCATTGCTACAACGGCAAGCGCCTCTGCTCGGAATCGCTCTTCAACGGTGTCAGCGAGTTCTGTCGCTTCATCAAGCAAGAGTTTTGCTTGACGTGGATCAGCCATGCCAGTCTCAGTATTCCCAAAGAGTGCTCCTACGTCGGCAAGTGTTTTTGCTTTTCTCCCCTCGTCATCAATTGCCTTTGCAATATCGGAAACTCTCGTCAGTACAACTCGTGCCTTCCGACGTTCGTCAATATCGATATACGCTTGAGCAATATTAAGGAGAGTCACTACATTCTCCTCTCCTCCAGCACTCACTTGTTCGTACGCAGCAGTAATGGTGTCATATGCGCCAATATGATCCTCCGCAGCTGCTTGTCGGCTCGCTACTGACAGGAGAGCCGCTGCCTGCTGGGGGCCTGGAGGTTTTTCTTGAGCCATTGACAGTCGGTCATTGATAGTGAGTGACTTCTTGCCACAACCAGGAGCACCACAAAAGAGTACAGTTCCAATAATGGAACAGATGACGAATGTTGAGGAAGAGACACGCATCGTCAGATGCTCCATAAAAAGAATTAAAATTTTAGTCGTGCATGAGAAAGGCGTGTATGCATTTCAGCCATCAGTTCATCCTCTGCATCACTATCCTCTGCCTCGTACGTGACGGAGAAACGAAGATAGTTTCCACAGTCATCCCATGGGACCGTAGAGATAGAGAGTTCGCTGATAAGAAACTGACTCGCATCCTGACCAGTTTGAAATTGAAGATCACCTGCCCCACGAGGGCTTTTTGTGTAAAGAAAGTAGGTTCCGCCAGGCATCTCACACTTGAACCCAACAGCCCGCAGAACCCCAACAAGCTTTTCGAGTCGACGACGA
>CAXFJI010000349.1:0-3266 GCA_964003275.1 uncultured Planctomycetaceae bacterium | reverse complement strand
CCCCAATACCACTCAATCAGTTTCCAGTCTCCAAAACGTACGGCAGACCCTGGTGATCCTCCCTGATTTCCCCAGTGTGGATAGTGCCAGAACAAGGGCCGTTGAGCCCCACTGTCCTTAGCATCCAGCAACGCCGATCTATAGGATACTCCATCACGATGTTGACTGGGTAATAGCTGAAGTCCGGCAGCTTCAAGAATTGTTGGAAAGTGATCAGTTGATGTCACTAATCTTTCTGACACACTTCCTGGTTCTGTCACACCAGGCCAGCGCACCAGCACCGGTTCACGAATCCCCCCCTCATAGAGCCACCCCTTGCCTGCCCGATAGGGGAGATTTGATGTTGGCGAACCCTCTGACGTCGACAGGCCTCCATTGTCGGATGTAAAGATCACCAAGGTGTGATCAGCAACACCGCTTTCCTCGAGTGCCGCCAACACATCCCCCACAGCTGCGTCCATAGCTTCTACCATTGCCGCATACACCGCATGTGCCTGGGTTATTCGATTCTTCCGAGGTGGCTCCGGTGCAAATTCATCTCTTTTATTTTCTTGCTGCTTGCGGCCTTTATATTTTTTGACAAGGGGTTCCGGCGCCATGAGAGGAGTATGAACTGAGTAAAATGATAGATATGCAAGAAACGGCTTATCCGCATTGTCATGAATAAAACGAACTGTCTCCCTCGCTAAACGTGCCGGAAGATGTTCGCCAGGGGGACCGTCTTTGAGCCTCGGATTCCCATATGGTGAAAAATATTTTTTTCCGCCATAGGGCCCACCACGCTGATACCCCCCTTTGTTGATATCAAATCCATGATCCTCCGGCCAGGATCCTTCCGGACCAAGATGCCACTTGCCAGCGAAAAACGTTGCGTACCCGTGGTTGCTCAACGCCTCGGCAAGTGTTGTGTGGGACGCAGCGAGTTGCCCTAAATACGGTGCTGGCCAAAGTGGACGTTGTGCATGACGACTGAAATGACCGTCCCGAGCAGGTTCATAATCTTCTGGCAACGCTTGTCCAAAAAACTGATTTGGCGCACCAAAATAATCTGTATTGCGGGTTCGTGCCGGCCATTGTCCGGTGAGGATGGATGAACGCGTCGGCGAGCACACTGGACAGGCTGCATATCCATTCGTAAACCGCATCCCAGACTGTGCCAATGACTCAAGATGAGGTGTCTCATAAAAGCAGTCGGCGTTGTACGGTGATGTATCCATCACACCAAGATCATCTGCAATGATGAAAACAACATTGAGACGGTCTGAGCCAAGCATCCACGAGGCATAACCACCTACGAAGCAGAGCAGCATAGAAAAAACAAGATGCGAGACGGTATTTCGTAACATGATCATGTCTCACGAGGGAAACTTATCGCGTCCGCAAACGTTGTTTCACAGTTGGTTCAATTTCCACCAAGGTATTAATCTGACCAGTCTTTTTATGCAGTTCAAACGCATCATACAATTGACCAACAGCAGTCCGGGCTTCAAACCGAAGTTGGTCACCATCGATTGAAATAACCTGATACAACTGCGTGTCTTCTGCAAGTCGCTTCATGAACGGCGGGCGTGAATTCACGTACATCTTTGGCCCACTAACTGAAACGACATAGACCGTCCCGCGTTGTTGATCGACAGCCTGGACGCCAGTTGGCACATTCTTCACATTGACTTCATCAGGTACATTCAGTCCAGTACGGCCATAGGTATGATCATGCCCCTGAAGTACAAGATCGACAGAATATTTATCAAAAACAGGCTTCCAGAGACGACGAAGCTCCGGATTGTCTCTGTTTTTTCCCGTTGAAAAGACCGGGTGATGAAATGTCACAACCGTCCATGCTGACGTGTTTTTCTGAAGAACATCGTCGAGCCATGCTGCCTGTGTTTCTAATTGACTATTGCTGTTGAGTGCAATGATTCGCAGGTTTTGGTAGGTGAGGGAATAACATGTTTCCTCAAGTCCCGACGGTCCATTTTCAGGAAACGTGAATGATGGTC
Organism: uncultured Planctomycetaceae bacterium; assembly: GCA_964003275.1. Lineage (GTDB taxonomy): Bacteria > Planctomycetota > Planctomycetia > Pirellulales > UBA1268 > CACORA01. The sequence continues at coordinate 1,266 of CAXFJI010000349.1, read as the reverse complement.
TCCAGTGATGAGATAAACGGCTGTTTTTGTTTTTGTCACGAGCCTGCTCATGGTTTCCCGGAACAGCAAGGCTGGGCATCATGGCATTCAGCCATGCTCCGGCCCCAAACCACTCTCCCCACTCTGCATCGGATTCCGCTCGATTCACAAGATCACCTGCATGCAGGAGAAATGCCGCTTTGGGAGCATCTCGATACGCCTCCCGAATAACACGTGACCAGAGTGATCGAAGGTTATTTTGCGCATCACCAAAATAGACAAACGAAAATGGCATCGGCGTCGCAGTTGCTGTTGAAAATTGAAACCATTCACTCCAATTTGTTCCATCACCAACGCGGTACGCATAGCGTGTACCTGGCGTTAGACTCTCAAACGTGACACTATGAAAATGGGCTTCATTAAGATCTGTCTTCAACGATTCTGTTTGTGCACGATGACGCATGGATTTCTCCGGAAACGTCGGGCCAGCCTCAGCAACTGCCACTTCTGCATATGCAACGTTCACCGCTGGTGATGTTCTCCACGTAACAGATTGCGTTGTTTTCGGATCATCGCTCCATGTCAGAACAATGCGATCCGGCATCGCTGTTGGCCTATACATATCTGCAACATCAACTGGATCCACAGCATGTTCATGTGATTCATTTTCCTCATGAGCCTCTACCACCAACTGGCACGAGAAGCCCCAGACAATGAGGAACACCAATAATCGACCGATCAATCGTTTGAACATGTAAACCCCTTCAATAGGTGATATGACGTCCCATAAGCCATCACGCTAATCGCGACGTCTCTTCTTTTTATCAGATTGCCGAAACATCCACTCAAACAGTTGCGGCGTGGCATAGGCGGCTGACCAACAGTTATGCCCTAAAAACTCGAGTGTGGTAAACCGTATCTGCGTGCCACCGGCTTGCTGTATGGCTTCAACCATCTCAACGGATCTTTCAAATGGCACTGCTGTATCACGATCACCATGAAACACCCAGATTGGGATATCCTTCAGTGATTCGGCATCACTTGGATCCCCTCCTCCACAGACTGGCACAACTGATTTGAATCGCGATGGATGATCTGCAGCCAACCGCCACGTACCATATCCGCCCATACTCAGACCAGTAAGACAGATTCGATCAGTATCAATAGAAAGGGACTCAGTAATATGATCAAGAAGTTCAACAAGCCGACGTTGCTGGATGTCACTTTTCCAGGAATCCTCTGATGGACATTGCGGAGAGACAAGCACATACGGCAGCGACTGCCCTT
>CAXFJI010000348.1:0-3275 GCA_964003275.1 uncultured Planctomycetaceae bacterium | reverse complement strand
TCGATCAACCGCATCAAGGCCCTCAACGGTATAGCTGCAGGAAAACGCTCATGGCACGATCAGTAGTCCGTCGCTTGATTGAACTTGTTCCAACGATGTTCATCATTGTTGCTGCATCATTTGCGTTGGTCCGACTCGCTCCGGGTTCACCTTTTTCAAGTGAAAAGGAACTTCCTCCAGAAATTCGCCAACAACTCGAAGCCAAATATGGCTTTGATAAGTCGCTCCCAGAGCAATTTGTACGTTACGTCGGCAACCTGCTTCAGGGTGACCTTGGGCTTTCTACAAAATATCCACAACGAACAGTCAACGAGATCATTGCTGCCGGCTTTCCGGTAACCCTGACGCTTGCAGCTGTTGCACTTGTCTGGTCACTTCTTGTTGGCATCACAGCCGGTATCATCGGGGCTGTACGCCAGAACACAATCTGGGACCATTCAGCCATGGCTGCTGCACTCGTTGGCATCAGCATTCCAAGTTTTGTCCTGGGACCGCTTCTCGTCCTTCTCGTTTCATTACGGCTTCATTTGTTGCCACCGGCTGGCTGGGGAGATTGGCGACACGTCATTCTGCCTGGACTCACGCTGGGCACGATCTATGCGGCATCGATCGCACGACTCACGCGTGGTGGCCTCCTTGAAATCATCCGAAGTGACTTCATTCGGACCGCCCGGGCTAAAGGACTGTCTGAAAAACTTGTCATCTGGAGACATATGATGCGCGGTGGCCTTCTGCCGGTTGTGAGCTACCTTGGACCTGCCGTTGCGAGCATGCTGACCGGCAGTGTCGTGGTTGAAAAAATTTTTAATGTCCCCGGCATCGGCCCATACTTTGTTGATGCAGCATTTAATCGTGACTACTTCCTCGTCATGGGCATCGTTTTACTCTACGCATTTTTTCTCCTTCTGATGAATCTCATCGTTGATATTGCGTATGGCATTCTCGACCCCCGAATCGATCATGCATGAAAAAGAACAACCATCACAAGAACGACAATAACGACTCAGACAACAGCATTCGTCAGAGCCCCGATGTTCTCATTGCTGGGACATCACTCTGGCAGGATGCCTGGCGTCGTTTAAGGAAAAACACAATGGCCGTGGCTGGCGGCGTCGTCATTCTTGCTCTTGGCACGACGTGCTTTCTTGGCCCAAGTGTGATTGCTGTCGTCTGGGGATACGACACAGAGACTCAGAATCTGGCATATGGTCCCCAGCCTCCGTCACTGGCACACCCTTTTGGTACTGACTTTTATGGCCGTGATTTGTTTGTTCGAGTACTGGCCGGCGGAAGGGTCAGCCTCTCTATTGGTTTTCTCGCAGCTTTTGTTGCTGCAACGATCGGCACCATTTATGGCGCTGTGTCAAGCTATGTAGGTGGCCTGACTGACTCGGTCATGATGCGAATCGTTGATATTCTCTATGCCTTACCGTACATGTTCCTTGTGATCATTCTTGTAACCATCCTCGGCAAAAGTCTGCTTCTTCTTTTTCTTGCTCTTGGTGCTGTGGGATGGCTTCTCACGGCTCGGGTCGTGCGGGGGCAGGTGCTCAGCTTAAAAGAACAGGATTTCATCCTCGCAGCGAAAAGCCTTGGCACACCAGGACGAGATATTATTCTTCGTCATCTCATTCCCAATACACTTGGACCTGTCATTGTGACCTTTACACTGACAGTGCCTTCCATGATTCTACAGGAAGCGTTTTTGTCATTCCTTGGTCTTGGTGTGCAACCACCTCAACCAAGCCTTGGGAGCCTCATTAATGATGGTGCAAATCAGATGCTCGTCTTCTGGTGGACATTGATCTTTCCTGGTGGCGTGATGGCAATCATGCTTTTCGCACTCAACTTCTTGGGGGATGGCATTCGTGACGCTCTTGATCCACGAATGCGAACATGACCGAACATGGTCGGACAGTCCATCGCCCTGCGGACAATCCACTCCAGTGAGGCACCACGCCTTGAACGATGCACACGTCTGTTATTTCTTCAGCAGTGCGAGGCGGTTGGATACAATTTTTTCAGCAGCTGTTGATGCCTGCTCGAGAACATCTGCAATCACCACCCGCTTTCCAGTCTGTTTACTCTGATCTGCGGCTTCCATAAATGCATAGATTGCCATGGTCTCCTCCGGAGACACCGGCGGCTTTCCTGACTTGAAAAATGAAACAATCTCGAGTAACAGATGACGGTATCCATCAAATTCACCAACAACCGCAATACCCTTGGTTCCGAATGCCATTCCGCCATATCCACGTTTGCCTTTTCGTGACCCACGGAACGTCCCGATACGTCCACCACTCCAGACACCGGTAACGTGCTCGAAATCTTCAGTAGATGTCCGGAACACAGATTGACACTGAGGCCCCATCGTCGTGAACAGTGACTCAACACCGTGAATGCCATACCAGAAAAGGTCTGGGTGTGTCTCCTCTAATGAACACGGTGAATATGTATCACACCCAAGCACATCACCAATGGAACCATCTCGCACAGCTATCGTTGTGGGAGCGAAGCGTAAAGATGATGAACTAAATATTGGCGTGTCAAAGTGATGAGCAAGCTTGAAGAGTGCAAGAGCATCAACCAATGAGCCGGCAATTGGTTTATCAATAAACATTGGTTTGCCTGCAGCAAGTACGGGCACCGCCTGCTCGAGATGGACTCGTCCATCATTTGATTCAAGCAGAACCGCATCGACCTGATCAACAAGTGTTTCAACGGACTCAACGATTTTGACGCCGTGTTGTTGCACGGCCTCAACATACTTCGGCACACGGCTTACACTACTGGCAATATCTCGACTGCCTTGAGGTACAGCAGCAACCACTTTGGCACCAGCAATCCACTGCGGATCGTCCGTCACATTCAACATTTTAGTGAATGCAGGCGCATGGGATGTATCCAAGCCAATAATTCCCACACGCAGGATTTCCTGTGCCTGAGATCCGCACGTCAGGAACGGCATGACACAGACAAACATACAACGCAGAACATATTCTTTTCCCACAAACTGCATGATCTAACTCCTCCGGATATTCCATTCATCACGATACTCACGGCCCCAGAGTCTCGAAGCCTCAGGATGATTGACAATATGCCCATTCTCTGGATCTGTCTTAAGTGCAGCACCTGTCCGCCATGCTATGTTGCCGAGATGACAAAGAAGTGTGCTGCGATGCGCCTCACTGATATCAGCATTTGGTCGCTCTGCATTGACAATGCAATCAAGAAAATTGCTGACATGCCCCGCGTCACCAGAATCACCTGTTTGG
>CAXFJI010000347.1:0-3276 GCA_964003275.1 uncultured Planctomycetaceae bacterium | reverse complement strand
TTCAGAAGTCCGTTTGGTGTGGTTTCACCACCAATGGGCTGAGGCGCCGTGGCGACATCCTGATTCGGCCATGAAGAATATTCTCTCGAATCATCTGTTGGAGTCGATGAAACAGGCTGAATGTCCTGTGTACGCTTTTCAGGCATTGGGCTTCTTGGTGATACCTTCCACATACTCCAATCAGACGGCACCGTTGTGGTATTCAGCAGTGCTGTTCCTTTCTTCACCAACCATCCTGCATCCCCTGTGAGTACAAATCCACTCGTCAGCAAACCCAGCACACAGCAGTAAGTGAAAAATGATCGCATGACATAGTACGGAGGGACGAGAGAATGAGACTTAACTATGCCACACGACACGAGACTCTGCGCTGACAGGTAGGTCCTAGCGATTGTATGGCTTATCAGACGACTTCTCCTAACAAAAACAGCTTATTGCAGAATCTCTCCGTTCCTTTCAACCATGAAGAGACAGAACTCTTGCCGTTGTGCAAATGCACCGGATCACCTAACAGACGACGCCGTCTTGTGTACCGATACCGATGGACGAAAACTGCATGTCATACCAACGCAAATCGGTGCTTTCAGAACTATTCAATCCCGCATCCAATCAGCGTTCCAAAGGTTTTAGTAGAATGGAATGTGCGTTATGACCAGTGTGTACATCCCAACACACTGAGAAAGAAAAACCACTATGACTTCCACGCACCCAGACCTCCGGATCAGCCTACTAACACCTGTCGGGCGAGGGGCACTCGCGGTTGTAGCTCTTTCTGGAAAAGACGCACTTGCCAGTTTGAAAACTCTGTTTTTCCCCCGTGGGGTTCCTCTCGTTGCTCGTCCGGATAATGCTGTCATCTTTGGTCGCTGGGGGCATCAACAGCACGGCGAAGAACTTGTCGTTGTACGTCGATCACAAACATCGTTCGAAGTACACTGCCACGGAGGACTTGCGGCCTCCGAAACCGTTATGACCGATCTTGTCGCTACAGGAGCCATCCGTCAGACATGGAAAGAATGGCTTTCCTCGCATGCCTTGATGCTCAATCAGCAGCATGGCCGGCTTGGCCAGCGATTAGAAATCGAACACGAGGCAAGACAAGCACTTGCTATTACGAGAAGTCCTCTTGCCGCAAGAATACTCTGCAATCAGCTATCAGGTGTTCTCGCCGATGAAATTGAGCGGATTGAGTTACTCAAGAGTCATGGGAATACCAGCGAGGTTCATGACGCTACGAACGTTCTCCTGAATCTATCTCGAGTAGGACTTCGGTTGACTCGACCTTGGAGCGTCGTTGTGATTGGTCCTGCAAATGCAGGGAAAAGCAGCCTCATCAATGCACTCGCAGGGTATGCAAGAACTATCGTGTCCCAAGAACCTGGCACGACCAGAGATACGGTTGAAACACGCATGGTTCTCAATGGCTGGGAACTTGATCTCGTCGATACTGCAGGAATTCGAGAACTCGAAACCGTCTATTCGGAATCGGAAAAAAAAGGCATTCAAAAAGCTCACTACGCTGCAAAGCATGCTGATTTGGTCATACACGTGCAGCCTCCACCTGTTCATTCTTTGCTTGCTCGTCCAACGTTTTTCGATGACTCACATCCTCTCACCCTATCGGTCCTCTCAAAGTGTGACCTCATTCCTGACAGCCCATCACCTGCAGGGTTTGTAAAGACGTCTGCTTCTAAAGGTATTGGGATCCAGAAACTAACAGCCCTTATTGTTCAATCACTCCTCGCTGATTTAGCCAATCAGCCGGAACTCTTTGAAGGCCCGGTTCCTTTTACAGGACGACATGTTCAGTATCTCCAAAGCCTCAGAGACACCTGATGCCATCACAGAGATGCTCCCTCTGGGATTCTGCGATCTGCTGTTAGTACCGAGGCAATGATGGATTCACACATTCAACCCACTGGTCAATGCCACCCTTCATACTCGACGCTTTAGAAAAACCTTTCTCTCGAAGCCAACGAACAACCCTGAGACTTCTCACGCCATGGTGACAGTACACAATAATTTTCTTGTCCCGCCACTCTTCTAGCTCATTGATTCGCTCAGACATTTCACTCATGGGCAACAGCCTGGCTCCTTCAATAGATACAATCGAAAATTCCTCTTGTTCACGACAATCAAGGAGCACCACATCAGGCTCCGAAGAAACAAGCATTTTCGAGACATCTGCCGGAAGAAGTTCCATCGGGTAATTGTTTTCCATACCGTGACTCAATGAGCCTCTCCAGGGATACGCAGACAGCATCTCCGCGATACCGTGCCCTCAAATACCATCTTTCAACGTGCCCCTCCAAAAGAAGCATTTTCCAGACGTAGCATAGCAGCCTACAGCATAAAAATTGGGGGGCAGCTTTCGCTGCCCCCCAACTGTCAGATTTATCTCTCAACTATGACCGACGCATCAGTCACGAACATTGAGATATGAGTCTAAAGCAACATTGCCAGTCGCTGACTGAAGAGCCGTGTTTTCTGGAATGAATGAAACACCACCATCAGCCTTCAACATACCTCTGGTTCCAGGATGGTCAGAATAGAAACCAGCAGCTCCATTTGCAGCTGGTAATCCATCATATGAAGCAGCTACAGCATTGGAAGCAAACTTGCCAACACCATTTGCCCAGTTCTGAAGAGGCGTTGGAGTTGCACCCTTACCGCGAGCGCTTTCACCAACAACAAACAACTTGCTCAAACCTCGCTGCGACATGATAGCCGTACCATGACCTCGATAAGGCTGAGCTGTTGCCTGTCCCTTCATAGCACCCTCAACAGCACCTGTACCCGCAGGAACAACCGTTCCAGTACTGACAGTTCCAGCAGCACCAAGAACAGCAACATAGCAGGTCTCAGAATCATCCACGCCCAGCGAGTATGACGGGCATGCAACAGCACCAACTTTTACTGCAAGACCATCAGCGCCTGGGCTATTTGCAATGTAATTGACCTGATTTGCTCCGTTACCAACGAGGTTGCCTTCCTCCATACCTGGCAGGATTTTAGCAATCCAAGACCAACCGTTGGAGTACGCACCATTTCCAGTCGGAGCCGTTCCAGCCTGAGGGCTGACAGCAAATGTTCCTCCAGCGGTCTGATACGTGTTGGCTGCAGGGAAGAAGTTGTCTCCACCTGAACCATTGGAGTCGGCGAAGGTGTGGAGACCCAGGCCGAGTTGTTTCAGATTATTTGAGCATGAACTCCGTCGAGCAGCTTCACGAGCTGCCTGTACGGCGGGCAAAAGAAGACCAATCAAAACGCCGATGA
>CAXFJI010000346.1:0-3281 GCA_964003275.1 uncultured Planctomycetaceae bacterium | reverse complement strand
AATTTGGGTGAGTCAACTTGATGGAAGTGACGCGCGTCTTGTCTCTCCCCCAGACATGGAAGATCACGCAGTAATCAAGGCACCGATCGAACAGAAAGTTCCGGCATGGTCCCCAGATGGAAAATGGATTGCGCATTGGGAAGGTGTGGAGATGATTCACTTGAGCCAATTCACAGGTATCCCCAACCCTGAACGAGATCAAATGATTCTCGAAACCTTTCATGTCTGGGTTGTCGACAGGAATGGAAAGAACCGTCGAAAGGTTGGGCGGGGTGACGATCCCACATGGTCTCCGGATGGTTTTGTCACTCGGGCATTTCCAGATCAAAAAAAGGGTGGGCCAAGGATCATGATCGAAACAGCGACAGGGGAAAAGGAACTGCCAATCATCCCCCCGAAAAGAAACTGGGGGCGATTCACGTGGAAGCCCTCTGCCGACAAGACGGACTAGGTTGTACTACTACACAAAACCACCGTCAGCCATCCGTGCAATTACTTTTTCTTTTTCCTGCGAGGCTGCGTGTCTGCACGTACATCCGTGAGATACTGAAGCAATACCTTATGCAGTTCCTCTGTCTTTGATGCCATTGTTTCTGAGAGATCGTTGGCTTCACTGATATCACGATCGAGATCAAAGAGTTCAAGGCGGTCTTCAGCCCAGGTTTTCACCAATTTGAAATTGCCGAGACGAATGGCTGATACCACAGAACGATCCACGCCCTGATGAAAGACGAGAAAAGGATGTCTTCGTGAAACCATTCCATCACCCACGCCCCTGGCAACGTTATGCAATGAACCACCATCAATAGTATGTGGTAGGGCGTTGGGATAGCCTGCAAGCTCAGCAAGCGTTGGGAGGATATCGACGCCACTGACTGGGACTGTGCTGACTGAACCAGGTTTGACACCAGGTCCAATAACAAAAAATGGAACTCGAATGCCACCCTCATAAAACGAATGCTTTCCATCACGAAGGGGTGCATTGAGATGCTCGTGGGCAACGGGTGCTTTCGGAATATCGTTTCGACCACCATTGTCTGACATGAGAATGAGCCATGTATTTTGGAGCATTTCAAGCGATTCGAGTTTATCCAGGATCCGTCCAATCCCGGCATCTAAATCGCTCGTCATCGCAGCAAACTCTGGCATGGTGTGCTTCTGTCCAGGAGTGCGTTTGCGAAAGGCTTCAAGCGTGCTTTGGTTATAGAAGATATCCAGGTGCACCGCGTAATGAGAAATCTGAAGATAGAAAGGCTTCTTTTGGAAATGGTTGCGATCGATAAAGTGCAACGCGTTATCAGTAATGGTATTGATTCGCTTTGGATCTGGTGTGGCTGCCGGTCCACCGCTGCCTTTGCTTCCGCCTGTTCCATTACCGGTATAGCCATCAGAAAAATCGTACCCCTGCTGGTGTGGCGTGATCTCGTCATAGCGATGATCCCATTTGCCAAAGTGAGCTGTCACATAGTCTTTGTTCGCTTCCTTGAGCATCCTTGGGATATTAAGTTGGTTACTGTATGTTTCCGTCCAGCCTCGGCGATCTGCGTTGTACTCATGCCGTGCTGGGCATTGTCCCGTTTGGAGTGCACGTCGTGTCGGACAACATGATGCAGCCGGTGCATAGCCCTGAGTGAATCGCATTCCCATACGTGCAATCCGCTCTATATGTGGTGTCAGATAGAAGTCACTGCGAGTCCGTGCATCGCCCGGCTTCATCTCGACAGAAGAACCAACCCAACTCTGATCATCTGTGACAATTACGATAAAGTTTGGGCTTTCTGCCGAACTGATATCAGGAAACACTGTCAGCAGAACCGCCGTTGCGAACAGTCGTTGCAGGAAAGGCATGCCATATCCGCCAGAAAGAAAATACTTCAAGAGTGACTGTCAAAAGATACAACCCTTTCCCAAGAATCACAACGTTCCCACAATTCAGGCACAATCGAACGGTCTACTCGTTCAAGCAAGAAACAGAATGAGACGAGCCGTAAGCGTATTGAGAAATATTGCCAGATACCGTGCGGTACCATGTGATGCAGTTTTCAGCAGTATCGGTCAAAAATGCTCGCCAACAGAGAACTCTTTTCTGAAAAGAATGTCCACACTTACATATCTAGCGCATGATAGATGTATGGACCGTACCGACATACTTAAAGTATTGATGCCCGAACGGACAAAACAGATTGCCCTGGCGTGGTCGATTTTGCGTCAGTCCGACCTCTCTGAAGACGCGTATCAAGACATGCTGGCACGAGTGTTCGAAAACGGCAGCACTTTCGAGGGACCTCAACATGTGCGTGACTGGTCATGGAAGGTACTTCGCAACCGATGTTACGAGTTCATTCGTCAACAAAAATACAAGGCCGCGTTGCTTGACGAATCGATCTTGGAGCTTGTCGACGCCGAGCTTGAGCAACGCGACACCACTGACATACCAGCACGCGTAGACGCACTCCACAATTGCATTAAAGAATTGAGTGAAAAATCTCGTCAAATAATCAGAATGCGTTACTTTGAGGGATTGGCAGGAACTCAGGTGGCGGAGAAACTCGGTCGTAAGCCTGAGACTGTGTACAAATCTCTGCAAAGAATTTATGTCACACTTGCGCAATGCATCGAAAGAAAGATGACAGCGATCGACATGGGAGGTACTGTCTCATGAAGAACGAAAAATTCCTGCATCTGACCACTCTTTACTTCGAAGATGCAATTGATACTACTGATTTGGATTCACTCAATCGTGAGCTTGCACACTCACCTGATCGCGTGCAGCAATTCAATGACCTGCGACTTGTGACGGGACTTATCAAAGAACATGGCTGTCAGGTCGAATCGGTAACTCACGCTGATCTTCCAACAAAGGATCTCATGGAATCTCCAAACAACGATTCTTTGGTGGCAGGCTCCGTGCAGACTACAGCATCACAATTTGAATCGTCACAACTTGTGATTGCAATCGCGGGAATGGTTCTGGCTACAGCTGCATCGCTTTTCATTTTCCTCTCTTTTCCTGACAGCCAATCACAACGGAACAATGATTCTCCAGCAATTGCCAGACTTGCGTACACATCCCATGCGAACTGGGGAATCGAAGAACGATCGCAGGGCGATCGGTTCGACGAAGGCAAAGTACACCTGGAGACCGGCCTTGCACGGTTAGACTTTTGCAATGGTGCCACGGTCACGCTTCAGGGGCCTGCCGAATTTGAAATAGTGTCACACGACAAAACGGTTCTAACGAGTGGAATCCTTACGGCCTCCGTGCCAGACTCTGCGGTTGG
>CAXFJI010000345.1:0-3300 GCA_964003275.1 uncultured Planctomycetaceae bacterium | reverse complement strand
AATGCCGCGGATAACATCATTAAGCCCAGGGCACAGTCCGCCACACGTCACAATGCCGACTCTGGTTTTTGCAGGATCGAAAAAAATCTTCCTCCTTGGGCCAGCTGGTTCAAAGCCAGGAAGCGTCTCAAGTGTGCCTCCAGCTTCCATTGCAAGACGAGAGGAATCGTAGAAAAACACACGATCGTCTTCGGAAACGTAGTATTCGCTCGTATGTCGTGATTCAATCAGTGGTCGGAGCGGAGAATCAATCCGACACTCTCCGAGCGTTTTTATGGAAAGATCATCAGAGGTAATCATGAAATGGTTATCCTGTTGTTCTCATTCCTGATGCAATGCCTTGGACGCACAGGCGAAGAAGGTCATGCAGTGATTCAGCATCACGCTCATCAGGTGGTGACGTTGCTCGCCGTCGCATGAATTCAATCTGAATAAGATTAAGAGGGTCAATTGTAGGGTTCCGTGCCTCAATGGACCGTTGAAACCACGGTGTATTCGCGAGGAGCTCTGTTGCGCCGACAATGTCAAGAATAGCCTGTCGTGTACGATCACGTTCCGCTGCAATGCGTTGCCAAATGCGCCGACGAAGATCAGCGTCGTCTATGAGTTCTGCATACTGTTGGGCGATATACATATCGGCCTTTGCAATCGCGAGTGACGCGTTATCGATTGTGGCCTGAAAAAATGGCCATTGTGTATACATCTCACAAATGGTTTGCCAGCTTTGCCGGTTGTCATATTTTACTTCTGTCAGTGCTGCTCCCAATCCATACCAGGCAGGGATCATGCAACGGCTTTGAGTCCATGCGAACACCCATGGAATTGCACGAAGGTCATCAAGTGTTCGTTCTCCTCGTCTGCGAGATGGTCGCGACGCAATGGGAAGTGTTTCAATGTCATCAATCGGAGTTGTCTGGGAGAAATAATCAATAAACCCAGTTTCATCAATAAGTTCTCGGTATGCGCGGTGTGACTGAGATGCCATTTTCTCAATGAGAGTGATCCACTCTTGCTTTGGTTGTGGACGATTCTTACACGTCGCCATGAGTGTTGCCCAGGTAACTTGTTCAAGATGGCGGCAAGCAATCTGTGGGTCATCGTATCGTTCGGCTAGCACTTCTCCCTGCTCTGTCAGTCTCAATGAGCCATCGAGAGTTTCAACGGGAAGAGAGAGAATCCCTCGTGCAGCCGGTCCACCACCGCGACCAAGAGAGCCTCCTCGTCCGTGAAAGAACGTGAGGGCTATGCCGCGGGATGAGGCGGCTGCGTGGAGCCGACTTTGGGCGGACTGTAGCCCCCAGCACGCGGCGAGATATCCACCATCTTTTGTGCTGTCAGAATATCCCACCATAACGATTTGTCGATCACCGCGGTTGCGCAGGTGCTCTCGGTATGCAGGGGTATCAAGAATAGCGCCGAGTGTTTCGTGGCCGTGTCGAAGGTCATGAATCTTTTCAAACAGTGGCATGATGGCGATATCATTGTCAGTGACAGATTCTCCATTCTCGCGTGCCTGTCGCTGGGCCCATCGCCATAGCCACAACACACAAAGGACGTCAGCAGGAGAGCGCGTCAGGCTAACGATTGCCCCACCGAGACATTCCGGGCCGAAGCGTGCAGCAGCTCGTTGGAGAAGGGAAAAAAGACGTACGGTGTCACGAGAAAGCTTTTTGAGATTTTCTTCTGGGAGCCTGCCTACTGTGCCCATTGTTGAATTGAGAATGTCCGCTCTGGCGTTGTTATCGCGAGCACGAAACGTATCCGCTGGTTCAATGCCTGCTGCTTCGAAAATATCAGCCATAATGTCCTCATAGGCACGAGCATCTTGGCGGACATCGAGACGAGTCATATGAAGGCCAAACGTGCGCACAAGGTCAAGCCAGCGTCGCACAGGTGAATCCGCAGACAATCCATGATCATGATCGAGGCAGTCCACAAGTGTTGAGACATCATGAAGAAGTGCATCACTTGACTGATATGATCCAGGCTTTTGAGCGTCATCAAGATGCTGCATGTCTGAGGCTTGGAGACGGAACTCGATCATCCGCAACCAACGTCGGTATGCTTCATGCGGAGGTATCTGCTCAAGAGCAGATGCTAAAGCAGGCCATTCCTGGGCCGCTGAAAGTAACTGCTGCTGAAGGGGCTCGGATCCGTGGGCTTCATGCAGGGAAATCGTGAGCATTTCATACAGTCGTTGACACCATGCGAGATGGGCTTTGATCGTCGCTGCGCGCAGTCGAAGCAATGTAGATTCAGTAATCTCGGTTGTCACAAAGGGATTACCATCACGATCACCCCCCATCCAGGAACCAAATGTGAGAAACACCGGTATTTCAAATGGCGTGCCAGGATAGGCTGATTCAAGTCCACGACGCATTGACTCGTAGACTTTTGGAACGGCTTCCCACAAACGTGGCATGATGGAAAGTCCCCTATCAACTTCATCAAGAACAGTTGGTCGAGACGGCTTGAGAAACTCTGTTTCCCAGAGAATCATGAGTTCCGTGTGAAGGTCGCCTTCAAGTTCTTCTCGTTCTCGCGGTAGGAGATTGTCGCTGTGTAGTTGATGGAGGTTCTTGCGCATCCGACGAAGTTTGGCTCGAATACTTCTTCTTTTCGCTTCACTTGGGTGAGCCGTAAAAACAAGCTCAATAGCAATGGTGTTGAGTGCCTGCTGCATGGCAGGGGCAGACATTCCATCAGCGGCGAGTTCCTGAATAGCCGCTGCTAATGATTCACCAAGCGGTTTGGGGTGTAAGTCCCGTTCTCGTTGCCGGAGAACACGTACTCGTTGCTGATCCTCTGCAATGTTTGCGAGGTCAAAAAAAATTGAAAGGCTACGAGTCACAATACGTGCTTGGCCAATGCTGAGGCCTGCAATGCGAGTCGCCAGAAGGCTTTCTGCTTCATGCTTGCCAAGCCGGCGTTCACGGGCCAACCGTCGTATGTCTGCTACCAACTGAGAAGCTTCGGGACCTGCCTGCTCAACAATAACAGCATCGAGTTTGTCATCAAGCAGTCGAATATCCCGACGCAGGAGGTCATCAGTGACCACAGACACAACCTTTCTTTCGTGAGGAAGCTATTCAAAGCAATAGTATGAAGGACGTATCATAGAAAGATGCATTTTATTTGTCTTCCATGCCGCGTCCACCAAGGAGTTCTGTTCGTTGCAGCTTCCCTTTGGCTTCATTCTTCCGGATTTGGCGAGCCGCCAATCCGTCCTGTGCAAAGTGAGGCAGAAGTGTCACAGCGGTCTGCATGGGGGGATCGAGCCACTTCGTCAATGGTATATTC
>CAXFJI010000344.1:0-3306 GCA_964003275.1 uncultured Planctomycetaceae bacterium | reverse complement strand
GCGACTCAGCACAATGATTCCGATTAACTACGATTCGTGTTATTATGGAACGAACGCTAAGGGATCACTTGATGCCGCCCAGGCGGCAGGGCTCGATGGCTGTGCAGGAAGCCACAATTGGCGAACTGAGCGAGGCTTTAAGAGTAACCATCCTGGCACTGTCAATGTTCTGATGGCCGATGGTGCCGTGAGAACGCTGAGTGAATCAATGGACCATTACACGTTCAATCGGCTGGGGAATCGTGCAGATGGTAACCCAGCATCGGTAGACTAAGTTTTTGCGTTCCGAAACAATATGGTGTACAGCGTTGATGCTGATGCCCCGAGTGGCATCAGCATCAACCTTTTTTCTGGGAGAATTTTTATGTCAGAGTCGAATCGGTTGTTTCTTCGTTATTGTGTGTGTGTAACTGTTCTCTTTGGTGGACTGTTGTCTGTGAGTGGCTGTGGATACCGACGGCCAGCAACCGTCAAAACGTCAGGGCGTGTCACGCTGGATGGAGAGCCTGTTGCAGAAGCAGCCTTGATGTTTGTTGGGTCCACCGGCAGACCATCATCTGCGAATACTGATGCAAATGGCGAATTCAAGGTGACAACATATGGCCGGAACGATGGCCTTGCTCCAGGAGAGTATAAGGTCAGCGTCGCACAATTTGTCCTGCTGCCAAAGTATCAGGAACGGTATGAGGCTGCACAGGAGCGGGCAAGACAAGAGGCTGAACAAAGTGGGGATGATGAAGTGGAAGATGTTGAAATGGCTTTTCCGGATAGCGCCTACACGAATGGACTTCCAGAAAAATATGCCGAAATCGAGACCACAGATATCTCTGTGACAATCGATAAGTCAACTCGGGATGAGCCGCTTCTTATTGAACTGACCTCCGAGTCAGAAGAAAAATAACGTCCCAATGTGATCATCATATACCTCAGGAGGCATGACGTTCTGTCGTCGTGCCTCCTGTTTTTACTTAAAGCTCATGTAAACCGACGAACGACTATCGAATGCTGCCTCAAAGCGGTACGAATGGCATCGGCGATCTCAATAGCGTTTTCCCCATCGCCGTGAATGCAGAGGGTGTCCGCGTGCACTGGCAGTGTGTCGCCATCGGCTGTCACCACGCCCTGTTCATCAACAAGTCGTACTGCCTGCTCGGACGCCTGACGAGGATCTGAAATGGATGCCCCAGCATCTGACCGCGGAACAAGATGCCCGGACTTCGTATACATCCTGTCAGCGAATACTTCCCGAGCAACTCGAAGTCCCTGTCTTTGAGCGATCTCTGCAAGCACGCTGCCGGCCATTGCCACAACCACGATCTGCGGCCACTCAGCCTGAACCGCAGAAGCAACAGCTGAAGCCAGAACATCATCACGCCCCACCTGATGATACAGCCCTCCGTGCAGCTTGATGTGGTGCGGTGGTTCACCAGCCGTTTTTTCAAGGAAGGATACTTGTTCGCACACAAGGGCTGTCGCCTGGTCCGAAGACAGTGGGATTTCACGACGGCCAAAATGCTCCAGATCTCGATGCCCTGGATGGGCACCGATGGCAGTCCCATGTTCACGAGCAATCGCAATCGCCTCGTGCATGTCAGAGAGACTGCCAGCATGTGCGCCACAGGCGATATTCGCTGAGGAAACCAGTGGAATGAGACCTGCGTCGTGACCTATCCCTTCACCGACATCACAATTCAAGTCGATGGTTCGCCCCATGGCCTGGCTCATGACAGTCCCCTTCGTAGATTCTGAAAAAGGTCCTCGCAGTGCTGCAAGGCTTCATACGCCTCATCAATCGTTGTTGGCTCCAACCGAATCTCATCACCTGGGCGTACCTGCGCTGCAAGCGGTACATCCGCATGGATAACCGTACCGACAACCGGGTATCCACCAGTTGTTTGAGCATCTGCCAGTAAAATAATGGGGTTTCCATCAGGAGGTAATTGGATTGTTCCAGGAAATACCGCCGTGCTTGGAAGGAGCCCCTCCTCTTCGTTACACAACACGGGTTTGCCTTCCAGACGAAGCCCCATGCGATTAGAGCGGCTACTTCCATGAAACACCTGATTCCAGATGCCTGATATGTCGCAGGCGGTATCTGCATGGGGAATGACACGGAGCACTCGAGGGGCCTTCGAAGTCATAAGCGTTTCTGGAACTCGGCCGATCAACCGATGTCGTCCGGAAGGAGGGAGCGTTGACAGGCAATCACCGGCCTTTAATGCGCGCCCATGAAAGCCTCCAAGGCCTGCTACAGCAAGCGTACTCCGACTTGAGAGTACAACTGGCACAT
The DNA here is from genome assembly GCA_964003275.1 of uncultured Planctomycetaceae bacterium. GTDB lineage: Bacteria > Planctomycetota > Planctomycetia > Pirellulales > UBA1268 > CACORA01. The sequence goes on along the minus strand of CAXFJI010000344.1, from coordinate 1,016 downwards.
CAATGCCACCGGCGATGGCAAGATAGCCTCGACACCCTGTTTTCGAATGCCCCATCGTGACTTGCGTGCCTGCGGAAACATGCACCACCTGTCCATGTGGCAGACCGGGGAATTCTGCACCAACCACGACAATAGCTGCATCATGCTCAAAACGCAGCGTTGGCCCCAATACCGTGCATTCAAGCACGGCAGCATCTACGGGATTGCCAACGAAGAGATTCGCAAGCCTCATCGAGACATGGTCTGCTGCCCCAGAAAGAGGAACGCCTTCTCGACGATACCCGTGTCGCCCTAGATCTTGAACGGTTGTAAAGAGGCCTGGTTGGACAACCGTGATGGTCCCGGTGACGGCCGGCCGTAGATTGCTGGGTGTCGGCACCGGCTTTTTCTGATCGATTTCATGAACCTCGGTAAACCGGACATGATCTCCAACCTCAAAAGTCGATGGCTTTGAACGCCTTACATCAAAGAGCTTGACGGCTGAATGACCAATCAGATTCCATCCTCCCGGACTTTCGAATGGATACACTCCCGTGTGACCTCCACCAATCCCAACAGCTCCAGCAGGCACATGGGTGCGTGGATTCGCACGTCGAGGTGTCCAAAGTTTTTTGGGCAACCCTTTGAGGTACCCAAAGCCTGGCAGAAAGCCGATGGACTCAACAAGATAATCAGCATCTGCATGCAGTGAGATCAGGTATTCCCGACTGATGCGATGATACCTGCAAACATCATCAATATCCGAACCGTTGTACGACACCTCGATTTCATGCGTTGCTGCAGTTGGAGCATTCTGCACCGCTGCCTCACTGGCAACGGCAAGTACTTTTTCCCTTAGCGCCTGCATATCTCGACTCACCATCGGTGCTATCGCCACCGTAACCCGACCCGCTGAGGGAACAATATCCTCCACCTCAGGCAAGGCTTGTGTGAGCAGTGCATCAACAACGGCTCGCACACGAGACACCGTGTGAGATGCCTCATTTTCACAGAAAGACAGCGCGATTGCTCTGTCA
>CAXFJI010000343.1:0-3310 GCA_964003275.1 uncultured Planctomycetaceae bacterium | reverse complement strand
GATGCATTTGTCGCCATGAAACTCAGGAAGCTTGGAGAGGTTCCATCGGGCCTGTGTAGTGATGGTGAATTCCTCCGTCGTGCCTCACTTGATATTACCGGAACACTTCCAACGGTTGCGGAGACGGAAGCCTTTTTGAGTGACACTTCTCCCGATAAACGAAACGCAAAAATAGAAGAATTGCTAGAGAGGCCCGGCTATGCTGCATGGTGGGCGACTAAACTCTGCGACTGGACGGGGAACAACGACCGAAATCAGTCCAATAACGGGCCTGAACAACGGCAGGGTGCGTCGCGTTTCTGGTATGACTGGATGCAGCAAAAAGTTGCTGAAAATCTTCCCTATGATGAAATTGTGAGAGGTATTGTTCTCGCAAAAAGCCGGCTCGATGGAGAATCCTACGAAGCCTATTGCGAACGGATGAGCAGTTACCTTGCAAAAGGCAGTGATGGCTCGTTTGCCGACCAGCCGTATCTTCCGTATTTCTGGACTCGACAAAACTTCCGAAAGCCGGAAGAGCAGGCTCTTGGATTCGCGTACACTTTTCTAGGTGTACGCATCCAGTGCGCACAATGTCATAAACATCCCTTTGATCAGTGGACCAAAGACGACTTCGATCGCTTCAAAAACTTTTTCACACGGGTCGCATACGACCGAAATGGTCGAAATGAACAAGAAGCCAAAGCCTATCGGAACATGCTGGTAGCGTTGGACATTGACCCAAAAGACAAGGATCTGAAGGGGAATAAGCTCTACAGAGAACTCCGAACGCGTGCCATGAAGGGGAAGACTGTTCCATTTGGCGAAGTGATTGTCACGCCAGCACGGGCGCCAATGGATAAAGAAAAGATTGACGGGCTGATGGCACAGATCAATTCCAAAGACATTAAGCAAAAGAAAAAAGAACAACTAGAAAAGTTCCTCATGGGCCGAACGGCAACTGTGCTCGGTGGCAAGGAAATGCATCTGGATGCGTTGGATGATCCTCGAGAAGTCCTGATGGCCTGGATGCTGGATGAGTCGAACCCCTACTTCGTTCAATCCATTGTCAACCGCGTCTGGTCATCGTACTTCAATGTCGGGATCGTGGAGCCCGCCGATGATCTCAGTCTGGCAAATCCTCCCAGCAACCCTGAACTTCTCGAATATCTTGCTGACGGGTTTCGTGAAAACAGGTTCGACATGAAGTGGCTCCATCGAGAAATATGTAAGAGCGACACGTACCAGCGAAGCTGGAAGCCAAACCCGACGAATATTCACGATGAGCGAAACTTTGGTCGAGCTGTGGCCCGCCGTATTCCTGCAGAAGTTATTTATGATGCGGTTCGCACTGCAACTGCAGGAGACCGCGAAGCGATGGACCTTTGCTCAATGGTTGGCAACCGCGCAATCGCTGATACCTCAGTTGGTTCTCAAAACAGCAATTACGCTCTGGAGATTTTCGGACAATCGACTCGCGAGAGCAATTGTGACTGTGACCGGTCGATGGAACCCAGTCTTCTTCAAACGGTCTTCCTGCAGAACGACAAGGAGATGCTTGATTCCATTAGCCGTCGTGGGAGTTGGGTAGACGAGCTCTCAAAACGTATTCCTGCCTTCCGAACCCCTGATGCTGAAAAAGCTTTTCGTGAGCAAAAGCAGAGAAATGAGGTATACCTTGCGACGCTCAATGAAAAGCTCGAAGCGGCAGCGAAAAGAAAAGATACAACCGCGGTGAAGCAGATCAAGAAGGCCATTGCCACTCGAGCAGCAACACTCAAGGCAGCGGCGAAGAAGGCTGACTACTTTGATGGCTCTGTCGAGGAATGGGTGACACAAAACAAAGGCGACGTGGCAGACATGATCAATGATGCGTACCTCAGGACACTTGTTCGTCTGCCCACACAACAAGAGTTGACGCGTTCCATTGCCTATCTCAAACAGTCGCCAACTGCACAAGATGGCCTGCGTGATATCCTCTGGGCACTTCTGAACACAAAAGAATTTGCCCTCAACCATTAACGTCCCTTCGGTAACACATTCAAAAAGCTTTTTTCTGGAGACTTTAGCATGACTTCTCACCGCACATGTGATGGTGTTGTTCGACGAGACTTTCTCAGGCTTGGCGCGCTCGGTGTGGGTGGTCTGTCATTGTCTAATTATCTGCGGTGGACACATGCTGCTCCCGCTCGTCCAAAGGGCGCAAAGGCAGCCATCTTTGTGAATCTTCCAGGTGGCCCTTCTCATATGGATACATTTGATCCAAAGCCAGATGCACCATCAGAGTATCGGGGCGAATTCAACGCCATTCAGACCTCCGTTCCTGGGATTCAGATTAGTGAGCACTTGCCAAAACTAGCACAGTGTATGGACAAGTATGCCATCCTGCGAGGAGTGACTCATTCGCTTGCTGCCCACAAACTTGGCCAGGAGTATGTTAACACGGGCAACCGTCCGATCCCTTCGCTTGAGTTCCCAGGCTACGGCGCTGTAGTGAGCCGCGAGTTGGGGGGGCCTCTCGAAGTGCCGCATAACGTTTCAATCCCAAAAAACAATCAGGGTGGCACGGGCTATCTTGGCGTCAAGTATGCAGCACTGGCCACAGGCAAAACACCAGAACCGGGAAAACCGTTTAGTGTCCGTGGTATGTCGCTGGATGGCAGTCTTACCGTGAGTGATGTTGAGCGACGCCAGATGCTTTTGGAGGACCTCGATCAGCGGTTTCACGCGATCGAAGACAAAAGTCAACTTGTTGAAGGTCTTGATAAATTTTCAGAACAGGCCCACAAGATTATCACTTCTCCAAAAGCACGGGAGGCATTTGATACGAGTAAGGAAAATGAAACGTTCGCCGCTCCTTTCGGTACAACCAAGTTCGGTCAAAGTTGCCTTCTTGCAACACGGCTTGTTGAACACGGAGTGCCATTTGTCACCATTTCATATGGTGGATGGGACACGCACCGTGATAACTGGAACACACTCAAGAACAAACAACTCCCTCCGCTTGATGAGGGTTTAGCGGCCTTGTTTACGGGGCTTGAAGAGAAAGGCCTGCTTGAATCGACTGCGGTACTGGTGACAGGCGAATTCGGCCGCACACCGAAGATCAACACCACACGAATTGGACGAGATCATTATGCTCGAGCCATGTTCATGTTGATGGCGGGTGGCGGGATCGCTGGTGGACAGGTGATCGGTGAAACCGATGATACAGCGAGCGGCCCTCGACACGACGGTCATTCCCCAGACGATGTTGCTGCAACCTTTTACAGCCTGCTCGGTATTGATCCAACCAAGGAATATCACACAAATACAGGGCGCCCGGTCATGA
>CAXFJI010000342.1:0-3325 GCA_964003275.1 uncultured Planctomycetaceae bacterium | reverse complement strand
TACCCTGTTACAACACCACCGGGATGTCGACTCGCAGCAGAATAAACAGCAGTGGCTGAATCAGCATTTGCGTTATTCCCTTGATTACACGATGGCGAGTTTGGTGGAAGGATGGTCTGGAAGCCAACACGACCAACCTGGCCGTCCGTCCATTGAGCACCCCACCGTCGCTTGATAGAAGTACCGGCAGGATACCGACCATTTCCTCCAGCGACTGCAGCGATACATTGGCTAGGATTATTCCGCAAACCACCGATATTCATGACTTCAGCCTGTCCATAGAGCTCACTGCCACCGGCAGTACTGACGGCACCATTGGTCCCAGACATACGCTCACTGATGAGGACTGTCTTTGACGTTCCATCCATCATGGCTGAAATCGTTTTTCCAAAAACGGTCTGTGGTCGTTCTGCAGGAGGAGCCGCATTGCCAGAGTATTTAGCTCCAATAAAGGCGCCTCGCCCAGTTCCATCAAGATTATTGAGACCGCTGGCATGGTCTCCAACACACGTTGCATACGAGTGTGTTTGGACACGAGTACTTGGTGGATCACTTGGACACTTCAAGGACTTGGGAGCTGTGTTCCAAACATTCCAACTCGCCCAAGCGTATGGACCACCAGGACGAACGTTGCTGGCACCAGCCATGATCTGATCCCACATGGCGTTTTCTTCAATGTAAGGAAGCATTGCAATGAACGCACTTCGACGACCAGCGTTGTTTTGATCCTTTTTGCCAACACCTTTTCCCCAACAGCATGTTCCACCCTTTTGTGGAGGGAAGTACCCATACGTACTTTCATGATTGAGGCAGGCTAAGGCTAACTGTTTGACATTGCTGACACAGTTTGCCCGTCTGGCTGCTTCACGAGCAGCTTGAACAGCAGGTAACAGAAGACCGATAAGAACACCAATAATGGCGATAACCACAAGCAACTCCACAAGCGTGAAGCCCTTGCGACCAAAAGAGCTTTTGTATTGCATGGCACGTCTCCGGCAAAATAGCTATGAAAAGTAATAAAAAGAGAGAAGACCTTATAGAGAAAAAACCCCCATTCGATGAATCCTCCTCCAAAGATGAATTTATCTTATGGCCAAAAGTTGTCAATTTCTAGTTCAGAATTATCTCGATACGTGCTTAAAACGCTTAAAGCGTAGATATTTTACTGCTATCAGCGAATGCAAGATGTTCTGTTTAATCGAGCCATGTTGACTCTGCTGGACCTGTTTCCCCGTGTTTTGTGTTGAACGATTATGAACGAACTCTCATTTGCTTCGTGGTCCCTCCTTATTGTTGGTGGTTTTGCCGTTGGGGTTTCAAAAAGTGGTCTCGCTGGGGTCAGCCTCATTCAAGTGCTTGCTTTTGCCATTGTGTTTGGTGCAAGACAATCAACAGGCGTGCTTCTGCCCCTCTTAATCGTTGGGGATGTCTGTGCAGTCTGGCTTGTTGGGAGAGAGGTGCGGTGGCGTTATGTTCTGAAACTTTTGCCGCCCACGTTGGTTGGTGTTTTCATTGGGTGGTATCTGCTTGATAGTCTCGATGAAGCAGCCTTTCGTCCACTCATTGGCTCGCTTGTCATTCTGCTGTGTCTCGGTCAACTGTTGAGGATGTGGCGAAGTGACCTCTTTGCGTATGTGCCCCACACACAACTCTTTGCTTGGTGTACGGGCATTCTTTCTGGTGTTGCAACCATGGTGGCCAATGCCGCTGGACCAATCGTGGCTGTGTATCTTCTTGCTGTATCACTACCAAAAGATCGACTTGTGGCTACCGCGGCATGGTTTTTCCTTATTCTGAACGTTCTCAAGATTCCGTTCAGCGCAAGCCTCGGACTTATCGACTCATTGAGCCTAGGCATTGATCTTGTTCTTGCTCCGTGTGTCGTGGCAGGTCTTTTGACAGGACGTGCCATCGTGCGCCTTATTCCTCAACGTGTCTTCGATACACTCCTTCTAGCCTTTACGGCTTGTGCTGCGATACGGCTAATTATTCCTTCTTAAGGCTTATGATTTTTTTCGAGGTTTCGGTATCCAGTTTGGATTTGGCCAGCGTGCTGTGTCGAGATAGTTTTGAACAGTTTCAGTGATGCCGGGATGCTTCGATGAGACATCTATTTTTTCTGCGATGTCCGTGTCGGTATCGAATAGCTGCACAGGTTCTCCAAGGCGTCGAAGTGCTTTCCATCGGCCTTTATAGAGACAGGCTTGCCGGAAGCCGCCCTCATGAAACTCCCAATAGAGAAAATCATGTTGCTTTTGTTGCTGGGGGTTTCCTGTGAGTTCGGGCACGAGACTCAGGGAATCTGTGTTTGGAGGTGGAGCCACACCGGCTACCTCTGCCACGGTGGCCATGATGTCAGCAAAAGAACCCGCGTACGCCGACTGTGTTCCTGATGGAATATGTCCTGGCCACCAGGCAATCATTGGAACACGAATGCCACCGTCGGTAAGGCTGCGTTTGATGCCAGAATACGGACCAGCGGGCTGAAAACGTGTTAGGTCATGGCGGCTTTCATTATGCGGACCATTATCGCTGGTAAAGATGACGAGTGTTGTGTCAGCCATTCCTTTCTCGCGAATTCGATCAAGTAAGTGGCCAACATGTTCATCCATTCTCGTAATCATAGCCGCATGTCCCTTGTCCTGATCGGACCAGTTCGTATCAGCATAGACTCCGAATGTTGGAACATGGGCTCCGTTGCCAAGCGCGCGTGAACGTTCGTTATTGGCGTGTGGAATCACAAGACTCCAGTACAGAAAAAAAGGACGTTCATCTTCACGACTGACAAATTCAAGTGCTCGTTCAGCAAAAAGATCATCAGCAAATTCAATGGCTTCGGTCGCGTAGCCACCCCCATAATCCCCGACAGGAGTTACGACATTCCGAAGCGTCACTTTTTCTTCGTTCTCCCAGAGGTAATCTGGAAAATGGTTGTGAGCACGGTGTTGGCTTAGAAAGCCAAAGAATTCCTGAAATCCCTGACGACGAGGCAGACCACTCTCAGCGTCACCGATGTTTCCAAGTCCCCATTTACCAAACAACGCTGTTCGATATCCAGCATCGAGAGCAACTTCTGCAACAGTGATGTCTTCATCAAGCAGTGCTTGGGCTTTTGGGTTGATTCTTCCTGCATTTCCTCGGACACGGGTATGCCCGTGATGCTGCCCGGTCATTAAGACGCTTCGGGAAGGTGCACATACGGTTGCTCCAGCATAGAAGTGCGTAAATCGCATTCCCTCCTGTGCCATCTTGTCGAGACGCGGTGTCTGGATAATTTTTTGTCCATAGCAACCAACCTCCCCATAGCCGAGGTCATCGACAAAGA
>CAXFJI010000341.1:0-3329 GCA_964003275.1 uncultured Planctomycetaceae bacterium | reverse complement strand
CTGAAGCATTTTAATTTGAAACATTTGGTGTATCGCGATAGGCCGGAATGATTTCACACTGCAAGGACAGCATTTCTACTGCATAATGCATCATTGTCCCATTTGTTGATAGAGCGACGGATATCGTATCTGAGTTAGATATTTTCATCTGCATCGAAACATCGCTTCAGATCTTTTCTGCTAGTTCTCTTGTTTGATGAGTTCCACATCACGCACAGCGAATCATCATAAATCAAAAATATCTCGAACTCAGAGAAACGGATGGCAACATGTCAGACAGAGTCTCGGCCCACTATCTCAAAGGAGTGCTGCTTTAGAAAGTTTCCCGAACTATTCTTTCGCATTCAACATCTGTCTTATTATTGTTTCAATGGTGTTTCGTTCCTGACCGAGGCCATGGCGACCACCAACAATTTTGATATGGCTGACACGTGCTGAAGCATACTCATACCGCACCAACCCTTGTCCACACGATACTCCTTCGTTGTCTGGAATACGGCTCCCTTCAAAGCCTTGCGCCAATGCCCATGCATAGGCAGTATCTTGTGCTGAAAGGTGTGTTCCACCCGGTCCACGACCACCATAATACGGTACAACGGTATCTGCTGTACCATGAATGGTAAGGATGTTTTTTTGACCAACTGGTATCACAGCAGTGTCATACATATCACCTGATTCATTGGATCGCTTCCAGAAACTCCTCTCTCGATACTGCCCTGATGTCATCGAAGAAACAAACGCAATCGCATTTTGGATTCCCCGTATGTCTCCTCCCTCAATTAACAGTCGATAAACCAGCCCTGCACCATTTGAAAATCCAATGAGTGAAATATCATTTTGATTGGCGGATGGATATCGATGAGCCATGTCGTTCAAAACAGAAATAACAAAAGCTACGTCCGGAGCTTTTGATCGTTCGTTTGAAATATTCCAACTTTTTGCATAGCCCTGTGGCGAGACAATGCAATGCTGAGGAAATTGATTCGACCAGTTTCCAATCATCGACTTTGCCATGCCACCATTTCCGTGAAGTAAAATCACAATGGGAAATCGGTTGCCATGCGCTGGCAGCCTTACGAAGTATTCACGATCAAAACCATCAGGTTCTTGGGGCCACGTCTGTTGAATAACGTGCCGGGCCACGCTCTCTGGCAGCTTCGGGCGTTCCCGCATATCCACCTGTGGTGGTCTATGAGCCAGATGTTCTTCAAGCGTTATCCGTCCATCACGATTCCTATCGATACGATCAAACTGTTGACGAGGGCCAAATGGCACCTCCTCCCGAATAAGCACACCGTCATTATTTTTATCCCATGACTTGAACATCCCATCAACATTCTTAGGGGGCTGACTAAAAATCAATCTTGGAAAACAATAGATGCAGACCGCACCCACGCATAACATGAAAATCCATCTACATTGAATAATTTTTTTCCTCATCACACAGCCTCCTACGCAACAAATCATATGAACAATGACTCATTACAACCAGAAACACTCCTCTTGATGCTCCTCACGGATCCAAACAATGTGTACGGATCCACATCAAACAGTGATCTTCTCTTTTCGCATGCGATCAAACCTCTTTAAAGAGCGAAATGCATAAACATCTTCAGGCACGGCACATCGCACAGCAGATAAGTAAACCAACGTCTATATTACTTTTCTGTGCCGTCTCAGAGAAACACTACTTTGAGGTATTTTGAGTGTTGGCTTTCTTAATCTTTGACGGGGGTAAGACCGCCGTTGTCACTGGTTTTTTGCGAGGATGCTCATCTGAGGACTTGAGATGGCTTACTGCCTGCTTGGTTTTTTCGTTACGTGCGTTTTCTGCAAATGCTTTCAGTGCGAGAGCCTGTTCCTGCTGAAGGCGCTTTGAGATCGCTGCAACCCGCTGTTGAAGACCTACCTTCATTTTCGCAACTTCTCCATCGATTTTCTTTTCTGTTGCAACGATTACTTTTTCAAGTTCAGCAACAGTCGTATCTTCGATTTTCGTCAGTTTTGCAGCAGTCTTCTGCTGCAGCTCTCGACTCGAAGCATCTGCTCGCTCTACCGCTTTCCTTGCTTCTGCAACCGCAGAAGAAGCAGCCCTATCACTCGCGAGGGCCAACTCAGAGTCAATTTGTTGCTTGAGTGCAAACAATTGTTTCTGAAAACGATTTTTTAGCGCATGTGATTCGTTCTTGAAAGCCGCATTGAGCGAATCTACCTCACCGCGAAACTTTTCATTCAGTTCCTGCGAGCCAATCGCTAATTTTTCCCTGAGAAGATTTGCCTCATGTTCAAATTGCCTGTCAAGTGAGCTTTCAAGCTCTTGCCTAGCAACATCAACTCGAGAATGAACACGTCGTGATACATCTCGTGAAAGCTGTGAGTACAATTCTGCCTTTCGCTTTTCCCATATACGACCAAACGGCCAGGCAACGGAGGTATCGGCCATTATTAATGCCCCAAGCAACGCCAGAATGCTGCAAACCACGACATTTTTAGCCAACATATTCTCTCTCCACGCACACAAGAAGAACCACAGTTATTTTTTCGGCAACCGCAGTCTTCCAAGACGCACCAGATACAACGAGCCCTACTAGATTCCCTCACTTATGGGTACAACTCCCTTTTGCCGAAAAAAACTTGATTTACGAAAACCAAAGATCTTCCGTAATCGTCATGTTATTCCAAATGGTAAAGAAGCTAAGCATTATCGATAAGGTTATTCAGGGGAAACGTATGACCTAAAGGCCTGTGTTTCTTATTGATGAAATAATGACATGCTTGATACCACTTTGATACTCGCCTCGCTCTGCTCTCTTTTTGCCGGTTTCATCAATGCCATGGCTGGAGGAGGCGGACTTATCTCACTCCCTTGCTTGTTCACAATTTTTCCATCAGCTTTACCGGCAGAAATACTTGGCACCAACAAGGGCGCAATGGTGTGGGGTACCGCATGGTCAGCCCAATCATTCGCGCGACATGTGAGATTTTCGTATAGGTTGCTGACTCCTGCAATTATATCTGCAATCGTTGGAAGTCTTTTTGGGTCGTGGTGCGTGACGCTTGTGTCACCGGAATGGTTACGACGCCTTGTACCCGGCATGCTAATCCTTGTACTCATCTACACGATTGCATCGCCTCAACTTGGTGAAGTTCATGCTCCTCGATACAACAAGTTCGTTGAAACACTTCTCGCTACATTGATCGCTGGCGCACTGGGCCTTTACGATGGGTTCTTCGGGCCAGGCACCGGCAGTTTCTTTATTTTCTTCTTTGTTCGGGTGCTTGGTTTTGACTTTCTTCATGCAGTGGCCAATGCAAAAATACTGAATATG
>CAXFJI010000340.1:0-3347 GCA_964003275.1 uncultured Planctomycetaceae bacterium | reverse complement strand
ACGGCCATCCAGGCAGTCATACGCCCAATATCGATGGGCTTGCAAAGCGAGGAACGCTTTTTGCGAACGCACATTGCCAGGCACCTATTTGTAATCCCTCTCGTACTTCCATTATGTATGGCCTCAGGCCTTCAAGTACTGGGGTATATATGAACACTCCAAAGCCATATTCGATTCCAGCCATGAATGCGCACACCACGCTTCCACGTTGGTTTGCAAAGCATGGTTATCACACGATGACAACTGGAAAAATCTATCATGGTTCTGGATTGCCGGCAGGTGACTTTGATCAGGTGGGACCACGTCCTGGTCAACGTTTCAAAACAGATAAACGGATTCGTACAGATCTGCCGAACGGTATTGCGGGCCTTTGGGACTTTGGTCCTCAAGAGTACGAGGATTCAAAGTTTCCAGATCATATTGATACAACATGGGCTATTGAGCAACTTGAAAAAGACCATGCTCAGCCGTTCTTTCTCGCAATTGGTTTTTACCGTCCGCATGTTCCATGGTATGCACCCCACCGCATCTTCAAGGACTTCTCAATTGAAAACATAGTCCTTCCACCCGTCAAAGATGATGACCGGGATGACATTCCTCCAGTTGCGTTTGAGGTGAGCCATGTATCATCGCCCCCACCTCATGCGTGGTTTGTTGAGCACAACGCATGGAAGTCAGCGATTCAGTCGTACTTGTCCTGTATCCATTGGACAGATGAACAAGTCGGGCGTCTTTTAGCTGCATTGAATCATTCCAAATATGCCACAAACACGATCGTTGTGTTGTACTCCGATCATGGTTTTCATCTTGGAGAAAAACAGCGTTGGGTAAAGTTCTCGCTCTGGGAACGATCAACCCACGTACCATTCATTCTGTATATACCGGGTCAGTCAGGTGGAAAAACGGTACAGAAACCCACTGAACTTCTTTCCGTATATCCCACACTTGTTGAACTCTGTGGCCTCCCCCCAAATGATACTGTTGAAGGTAGATCGCTGACGCCACTTTTGGAAAATCCGGATGCTGACTGGCCATATCCAGCGATGACAACACATGGATTTAAGAACCATGCTTTGCGAAGTGAGCGGTATCGATACATTCGTTACTATGACGGATCAGAAGAATTGTATGACATGCAAATGGATCCGAATGAGTGGGAGAATCTTGCTGGTGAACGCAGACTCCCAACGCATCAAAACATCATTGATCAATTCATTTCTTATCTTCCCTCTAAAAATCACGTACAGCAGCATGGTGGCGTCAGAAAAAGAAAGTAGACACATACGTGCTCTCGATTGACAGAAGTTGCCGTTACTGTTCTTCGGAGGGGGTTTTGATCTCTTCAATCAACCATTTTGTAAAGCCCAAGATTGAGTGAGGATCGTCCTCTGGCCCGACAGGACGACCCCGTCCAGTGTGATGAGGAAACGTATTTAAGTAGTAATGCATCTTTGAGTGATGTTTGGGCAGTCCATGATGCCAATAGATTTTGAGCCATTCTCTTTCTATAAACGGGCGGTAGTGCTCGGAGGGTTGCCAAATGACAGGACCAAAATACAAGATGTATTCTAGCCCTTGTTCAAGTGCCCAGGCTGCACCTTTGACAACACGTTGCGGCTTTGACCAGCCAGTCTCCAGAGGCCAGTGACGATTAAACTGGTGTGCTTCATACGCGACGCCCTCAGTCAGTCGGATCACATGTTGTGCCGCTGGGTTGGATGCAAAGAAAAGAGGATCTTCGACCAACATGATTAACCGGTAGTTGTCATGTTGAGTAAGTTTTTGGGCATGTGCTTCTTTAAAAAGCTGACGAATGCTATGGATATCACCTGCAGAAAGAATTCTCCCATCTTCCTTGAACGGTCCGATTTTGGCATCAGGCCAACCACGATTCACAGCGAGTCTTGCCTCACGACAAATAAGGATATGAACAACATCACCCCCACGTTCTTCCCAGGTTTGAATCGTTCGGATGAGTTCATTATTATTTGGATCTAGGCTGTCACGTTTTGGGCTCAAGCCCCAGTAGTATTCAAAGAAGACCTGCTTTGTTGTGAAATCACCATGTGGTACCCATCCAAAAAGGATGTCGACTTGCTTTGCAACAAAAGGATAATTCCCTTTTTGAGTGTCAAATGTCGGCAAACCCTCCCATGAGCCACCATGATTGTGATGTGTACCGGCTTTATCAGCTGGAATGGGGCGGAGCCCTACAAGGCCATGGACTTTGCGGCTCTCATGAGCCAGACAAAGTATTCCACCAAGCATCACTAAGACGATGCCGGAAGCCGTGCAGGAGATCATCTGTGATGACATGCAGATCGATATGCGGTGCCATAGATGTCTAATTCGTTGAAGAAATCGACGGCGTATGCCAGTCTTCAATCGCCTTTGTAAGTCGTTTGACAACATCAGGATATCTTTCTGCGCAATCATCTTGTTCGTGTGGATCCTTGCGTACGTTATACAGCCGGTATGGCGCCTGATCCCAGACATGCAAATTCTTATATTTTGTGGTGTCCGACCCATGATATCGAACAAGTAATTTCCAGTCGCCTTCGAGACACCAGAGATACTGCAATGTGTCATCTGAGTTTTCGAGTGTGATATTGTGTGTTGCATTGCAGACACCAAAGACCCGCTTGCGATTTTTACGGGCCTGCTTATCCATTAAATTAATACCAGGCAGATCATCAGGTGCTTCTGAACCTGTAACGGCTGCCAGTGTTGGAAAGATGTCGATCGCATGAGCAAACTGCGTTGATCGCTCTGGATTTACTGTGCCAGGCCATGAGACCATGATGGGTGTGCGAATACCATTTTCATACGGTGTGCTTTTTGAACGTTGTGCATAGCCCTTCCAGAGCTTCTGGTTTGGGTCATCTGCATTTGTACTGGGTGCTGCCCAGCCGTTATCACAGATATATATGATGAGCGTATCGTTCGTGAGTTGTTTTTCATCAAGATATCCCAAGAGTTGGCCACAGGTTTCATCAAACCACTCACACATTGCATAATAACGAGCAACATCAGGAGCACGATCCGGCGTTGAGTATTTCTTCAGGAGGCGATCTGGTGGCGTATGTGGGGTATGAGGAAGAAATGGTGCATACCAGATCAGAAATGGTTTGTCCTGTTCTACAGCGTGATCAATGAAATCATTGACAGGTTTCATTCCTTGACGGCCAATTTTTAATCCTTCGTCACCATGGCGTCCACGTCGTTTTGGATCACCGTGTGTCATGCCTTGAGTAAATCCTCCGTCTTGCCATGATCCCTCCCACCACTTTCCAGATTGATGCGCAAGATAGCCGTTATCAACTAATGATTTGACAAATGTTGGGAAC
>CAXFJI010000339.1:0-3359 GCA_964003275.1 uncultured Planctomycetaceae bacterium | reverse complement strand
GGGTACAGAAACACTGTTGAGTAATTCATGAATCAACTCGACAGAGCTTGACATGTCAACCCCCAGACGGACTGAGAGCACAGGAACAGCCACTTCCTGCACATCGTCAGGAGTCACAAAATCACGACCTGCAAGACGCGCTGCTGCTTGGGCTGCCCGCTGCCAGATCAACAGGCCTCGCGGACTGAGGCCTGTTTCAATATCAGGATGGTTTCGTGAAGCAGTTGCTAAAGCAACGAGATAACGATGCAGGCTCTCTGCTACCTGAGTCGTCGACACGAGTGCCTGAAGCTGTGAGAGTTGCTTGGGAGCCATGAGTGTTGTGTCATGCGATGTATCATCACTTTTTGTGTTCGTTTGTTCTCTCGCCGCTGCCAGCATGGCTGCTTCATCATCGGCAGCGGGATATCCGACAGACAACTTCATGGTGAAGCGGTCAAGTTGTGCCTCGGGCAGAGGGTATGTTCCATGTTGCTCGTGTGGATTCTGAGTTGCAATCACAAAAAACTCATCAGCAAGTTGATGGTGTTCACCATCAACGGTTACTTGTCGCTCGGCCATTGCCTCAAGAAGTGCGCTTTGTGTACGCGGGGTGGCTCGGTTAATTTCATCAGCCAACATGACTTCTGAAAAAACAGGGCCGGCGCGAAATTCAAACTGCTGTGTTTGATTATTGAAAATATTGAAGCCGGTGATGTCGCTGGGCAGGAGATCAGGGGTGCATTGCACCCGTGCAAATCGTCCACCGACGGCGGTGGCCAGTGCCTTTGCAAGAGTTGTTTTCCCCAATCCAGGACGATCTTCCAGTAGGAGGTGTCCTTGGGCAAGGAGGCAGACAAGGACTTGCTGGATGACATCGCTCTTCCCCTTCAGAACATCTTCAAGACGGATACGAATCTTTTCAATGGAGGACCATTCCCCGAGATCCGGCGTGCTTGGTTCGCTTGTTGAAGGGCTATCATGTGGAGTGGTAAGAGATCGCATAGTTCATCTCATTGATTCGGTGAAGAAGAGTGTCGAAGTGGTAACGGCACTGCAGACGGATTGGAGTGACGGATGGTGGTCAGATTGTTCCATGACCAGAGCCCGAGTGCTTCCATACAATCGGCTGGCAGACCATGCTGGTTCGGACGCGGCCTGGTTGGGCTGTAGAGGCATCGATCGACATCAGAAAGAAAGCCCTCTGCTGAACGAGAATATGGCGGTCGAGAGGGAATCGTTTTCTGGCTCTGTAATTCAATTTGCATGGCAAGATATTCAAACCAAGAGCGAGGTGACACAGCAATCGGACGGGGCATGCCAACTCGTCGGCAGCGCCTGTCCAGTGTACTGAGCGTATGAAATGTAAGACTTTTCCCATCCCAGTATGGCCGGAATGTGAGGAGATAGAAGTCGATGATATCGAGTAGTCGTCGACGCACAAGAAGGATTGCGACGCATGCGGCTAAGAGAACTGTTGTAAGAAGCGGTCGGTTGGTGGCGGTGCGGTAGAGCATCTGGATGGATGCAAGAACACGTTCTACAAGAGTTAATGGTGGTGCAAGCAGTGTATAGCCAGGTGTTGGTTCAAGACTTACCCACAGATCATTTTCAAAGAGAACCTCAGCCCAACAGTGCACATCATCAGAGAGAACAGGGGTTAGTCCGGTTCTTGGCTCATATCGAGAAGGGTTTGCATAGAAACCTGTCACAAAGCGAACAGGATAATCAAGTGAGCGAAGCAACCAGACAGCCGACGACGCAAACAGGTAATCGGGGCCTCGTTTACTCTCAAAAAGAAAGTGTTCCACACTGTGGTGACCACTTGGGGTTCGTGCATCAGGATCAAGTGCATAGTCGTTTTGCAATCGTTCAATAATGGCGTGTATTTGTGGCCAACCACGGGGGATGCCATCTACCCACCGTCGTGCCAGTTTTTGGACATGCAGGTTTGCGTCCTCCTGGTCGAACTGCCGATAGCGGGCTGTAGCCTTTGTTTTTCGTGTGTGGAGATCGCCTAACTTTCTTGTGTCGACAACTCTTGACTGGAGATGGAATGTTGTCATTTCAGGAATTCTGTCTCGATCAAGACCCACGACACCCGGTTGCATCCATCGAAAGAAGTCAGAGCGATTGAGTTGATCGATTGAGACGCCAGTCAGTTGATTGGGGGTTGGGACTCTGTTTGTATTCAGGTTGATTATTTTAATAGCATGTACTTCTGGTGTGGCATGAGGGTCGGCTCGCCGAGGGATGACACCCAATCGAAGCCATGGCCGGTCATGAATCGTTTCAAGGGTCAATGGAGGCGAATGATCAGAAGGTGCTTCAGCGGACCAATCGTTGCCATCAAATGCATCGAACGATTCCAGTTTCAAATGAAGTGGAGCCCGCCCTCGGATATAGAGCACAGCGTCACTCTCGATATTATCAAGTCGAATCGTGCTCCGAGTGCCTGGCTTACGAATTGTTGAAAACTCACGCGATGCCTTTGTCGTTTTTGCCATGCGGTGATCATCTGAAAGGGCTGGTTGCTTCTGCTCAACGCTGATGGCGCGGCCTTGTTTCTTCCTGGAGATTGGTTCGTTGTAAGAGTCGTCATAGACGTCATAGAGTGTTGGGTCATGTGAACTCGCGAAGGGAGCATTTTCAATTGGGGCAAAGCTACGAATGTTGTTGAGGCCTGCTACCAGGAGGTCACCATCACCGATTCCATCACGCGCCATTGGTGAACTGTCCCGACTACCACCCGAGGTAGGCATCCATCCTTCCGTTGCAATGAGGCGGCCTCCTGCCATAGGAATAACAAATGGCAGTGACAGGAGCACGGCCAGAGCGGGGGTCCACCAAGGGTTCTTTCGTCGAAGGTTGGTCGCATTGAGCGTCATCTCAAACTGTTCCCAGTGGCGACTGATGAGCCACATCACTGTCAGTAGCGTGAAGGCAACAAGTAACCAGTTG
The DNA here is from genome assembly GCA_964003275.1 of uncultured Planctomycetaceae bacterium. Classification (GTDB taxonomy): domain Bacteria; phylum Planctomycetota; class Planctomycetia; order Pirellulales; family UBA1268; genus CACORA01. The sequence goes on along the minus strand of CAXFJI010000339.1, from coordinate 419 downwards.
CACCAAGGCAGTGTTTGAACTGAGATGCCAAAGCAGGCAGATGAAAATATTGCTACGAACGCTGCAATAACGACAGCTTGTCCCTGCACTGCTTTGTGGTGGGACAAAGCAGCGAGGCTGATCATGGCATTTCGAAGCAGTGTGAGCAGCAAGGAGTCCAGGAGGTATGGAGCACCAAGTATCGTTCGGATTGTTGTTTCGATAGCACACCCGAGAGATGTTCCTGCTAGCGCCCAGACATTGCGGGACACAATAGATTGTCCAGCCGTTGGAGCAAACCTACGAAAACCCTCAGCCATGGCAATCTGCAGGACAGCAAGTCCACACGTCATGATCCAGAATGGAAGCGGTTGCGGTGGCATGGTGAGCCCGAAACCAGCCGCTTCCACCGTCGATGCTGCAACAATGGATATAGCGAT
>CAXFJI010000338.1:0-3359 GCA_964003275.1 uncultured Planctomycetaceae bacterium | reverse complement strand
ATGTTTCCTCGCACAGGTGAGGGATGAATATTGGTTTTGGAATAAATGGTTGTCAGGTTCTTAAAATCAAACTGGTTCGTATGGTCATCCCGGTTTGCTTCCTTCCCTGGAACGAGGATCCGCGGTGTACCGTCCACATAACTCACCTGCATATTCTGCGTCGCTGGTCCGAGCCTGACGGCCTTCTCAAAAATGGGAGTCGATTGATGACGATCCTGCGTTGTGTTTTCGAAAAGGTAGACACCATTGGACGGTTTGTCAGGGCACGCAACAAGCAGGTCATGGTCACCATCTCCGTCATAATCCATAGGCATCGGCCATGCCCATAACCCAACGCCAAGATCCACATGGAGAGAGGGATTATTAAATGGCAATGGGCGAAGGGAATCATCAGCAACGGTCTCAGTGAAATGGACACAGAGCACGAGGAGAAGTGTTGAGATGAAAAACAGATGTCGTTGCGTCATGTCAGGAAACTCCGATGAATACAACACTGGCGTATTATTGCACATACTACTGAATCTGATGCTCTTCAGCGTGAACGCGACGCAGGCATCTGCGTTCTTCAAGATCAATGTGACGAAGGCATAGGCTAGTGCGCACGTAATCTTCTACGAATTCTCTCCAGCAGTACACCAAGTACAATCATAACGGATGGTCCAACGACAATGATGAGAAATGGATGGAATGGACTTGACCACTCCTTCCATGCATCAGGCCAGTAGGACGTCCTCGAAACAGTCATCCATATAACGAGTGCGACTCCAATCGCCAGAATACGAATTGCGGATCGTTGTTGGATGTCTCGAGTTGTCAGGCCGAGAAGAAATAAACCAACAATACCGGCACCAAGGACTCCAGAAAGTGTCCACCAGACATCTAAAATACTGTGTGTTGTCTTGATGAGAAGAAGGGCGAGGACCGTTCCAAGAAATCCCCAGAGCAGTGTGGTCCAGCGCAGGACGGAAAGTTTTTGGCGATCGCTTGCGGTGGGTGACCAAAGCCGTACGAAAAAATCACTCATAACTAGCGTTGCAGCTGAGTTAAGGCCAGTCGATACCGTACTCATGGCAGCAGCAAATACTGCTGCAATGACAAGTCCACGAATGCCGATCGGTAATTGACTCACCATAAAATGAGGAAATACTCGATCGCCGAGTTCCTCCCGGGTGAGGCTGTTTTGGATAGCATTGTATTGTTTTTCGTACTGTTGTGCACCAAGACGCACTCCTTGTTGAATGAGTTTTTGTTTGACGATGCCCGCCCGAACGTCTGTGAGTTCATATGGGTGGGATTCGTAGTATGTATAGAGTGCTGTTCCAATCAGAAGAAAGAGGCCACTCACAGGGACATAAAGCAGTGCACCAAACCAGACACTGATGCGTGCTGCCCGATCACTGCGGGATGCGAGATAACGTTGAACATAACTTTGATCAACACCAAAGTTTTTTAAATTTTCAAAAATGCCATAGAGCAGAACAACCCAGATGGTTGCTGAACTCACATCAAACGGGTTGAGGCTGCCGAGGGACCATTTTCCGTTGGCATTCGCAACCTGCATCATCTGCACGACACCATTGGGCATCTTTGAAAGAATGACGCCAAGGGTCATGATGGCAGCTCCCAAAAGAATGAATGCCTGAATCGCATCTGCCCAGATAACAGCAGTGATTCCACCGATGAGAGAATACAGAGTCACCATGACACCGGTCATAAGAACAAGTGTGCGAATATCCCAATCCAGAATAATGGCTAATGGAAGTGCCATGAGATACATGACGATAGCGATACGTGCAATTTGAAAGACGAGGTAGAAACCACTCGAAAACAATCGGGCCCACAAGCCGAATCGAGTTTCAAGAAAGGAATAGGCACTAATTTGATTGGTATCTCGGTACAGTGGCACAAAGTACTGAGCAGCTATCCATGCAGATGGTGGTAAGGCAAGCGAAAACACAAATACATTCCAGTTTTCAACAAAGGCTTTTCCGGGAAGAGCCAGATAGCTGATGCTACTGAGATAGGTTGCAAAAATGGACATGCCGCAGAGCCACCCTGGAAGAGTACGGCCACCAGCGGTGAACTGCTCTGGAGTCGCATTGCGATGCCAGCAGATGATTCCAATCCCGAGAATCACCATGAAATAAATTGTAAGGATGCACCAATCAAACATCCCAAAATGGCTGACAGATGTATCCAGTTGTAAGAAGAGAACACGTAAGAACACAAGCTATGCCCTCATAAGACAATTCCAAACGACAGTTGCTCTTAAGACGCTACGGTAGGGGCTCCATGTCAGCGTTTGTTGGTAGGACGCCAATCGAGTGCAGAATATCTGCAACACGCTGTCGTTCGGGTTTCAAAAAACGGTCGAATGGATCGGCTGGTAGATCTCCACAAAGCTGAAGTAATGATAAAGCCGATTTCGTGGCTTTAATATGTCGTGATGCGTATTTTCCGATAGCGTAAATTTCCTGAAAGGCTTGAATGATTTTCTTAATCCGCCCAGTCTCATCAGTGTTCCCTGTTCGAATCGCTTGATGCCATGCGACAAATATCTGTGGGATGATATTTGAGCCTCCGTGCACACCACCATCGGCACCCAATAGCATAGCCTGCGGAAGGAGATCCTCTGGCCCCATAAAAATCGACCAATCTGGGCGATTTCTTTTGAGTGCGCACACCTGTCCAAAATACTCAAGATCACCACTGCTATCCTTCACACCGATAACCGACTCGAATGAAAGAAACTCTTTCAATAACTCAATTTCAATCCACACCTTCGTCATGCTTGGCATGTTGTAGAGCATGATGGGTAGAGGAATTTTTGGAATAATATTCCTGAGATAGTGACGGAGTTCAGTCTGGCCCGCAGGAAAATAGTATGGCATTGTCAACACAGCAGCATCCGCCCCACAGGAAGCGGCATATTCAGCCAAATGAATACTCTCAACAAAGGAAGTATCTGTTACTCCCACGAAGACAGGAGCTCTGCTTCCGACGAACTCGATTGACCTTCGAATCATTTCTCGCCGAAGCTGATAGCTCAGGCTTGGTGCCTCTCCTGACGTCCCTAATATAAAAATACCGCTGACCCCAGCATTGAGAACATGATCAATCAGTCGCTGTAGTCCTTGAACGTCAAGCACGTCACGATCAGAGAGTGGCGTGATAAGGGGTGTTATAATTCCGGTAATCCCACGGGCGCCGACAGTACTCATGTTTTCGACACAGGTTCTATGTGTGTTGAACACGCATTGCTTACCGTTCTGGCGAAAGGGTCAACTACTACCTGCCGGCGAGCGATGCTGAAATGATCGAGAAGAGTGTATCAATATATTCGTCTTCTCGGATGGAAT
>CAXFJI010000337.1:0-3370 GCA_964003275.1 uncultured Planctomycetaceae bacterium | reverse complement strand
AAGCGGAATTCTCTGCCAACATAAAAAACACTGGGAATGTTGCCACAGGGGAATCAACTCTTGACCTTTCTTGGGATGATAGTTTTTCTCCACTTGAAGCGTCAGATGGCTATGTCCTCGGCCCCTCAAAGGTATCTTGGGATTTACCGTCTATTCAGCCAGGCGATCGCCTGCGTCGACAACTGAACCTCCAAGGCCAGGCTCCGTTGAATAATTATGTCGACTCCCCCCCATCCCGTTCATGCGTCCGGGCTGTATTGAGTGGTGCGTCTGGGGGAATCATGGTTGCGGATGAATTTTGTGCTCCAATTCACTCTACGACTCCTCGGCCTCAATCACCTCAAGAGTCTGGATTGCGAGTATCATTGGCTGATCTCTGTGATCCGGTTGTATCCGATGGCATAACGACGCTTGTGTGCACTATTTCTAACGTCGGAACTGTACCAGCAAATAATTTGAGTCTCGTTGTCAATATTCCTGACCAAGCCCGATTAGCGGGTGATCCAAGACCGTCCAGTGTCAGAATAGATGGTTCATCAATAACATTTGACTCCATTGAAAACATTGCCCCTGGGGAACATGCTACTTTTGAATTTTCTTATCGAATGCCTACTGAAGGCATTGCTGAAGCGACAGCAGTCGTCACGTCTGCAGAACTTGACGGAGACGCAAAAGCATCCTGTTCAACAACGTTCCTGATGCCTTCTCCATGATGAAATAGCCGATTCGTCTCAGCATAATCGTTGCTACTTGCACAATTGGGCGTGACGAACGAAATCGGCTGACCCTAGCTGGTGAGCATCCCTCCCAGACGACGATGAGTTGAGCAGGAGAATTCTGCATGCTCGTGATTACTGCAAATTGGGCCATCGCTGACGGCACCATTCGCGGTGGACCAACGCAATCCGTTGTCCAACATTTTCTACAGGAGGTTCGAAGAGCTGCGTGGCGATTCGGCTTTCGACAAAGCGGACACTACAAACCCATCCAGTCAATTAAGATACTCTTGGCTGGGGACACATTAGATGGCCTGACAACCCTTGCATGGGGTGACAGATCTCGCCCATGGCATAATGACAACCGTACACAAGTCGTCGCAGAAAAAATCTTCATGCGAACAATGATTCATGGCAGCGCATTTATTAAAATGCTTATCCGTCTGTCACATCAGGGCATCACTGTTCCCTCCGCTGATCGACGAGGCAGACCCATTCCAGGAACCAGCACCAAAGCACCTGTATCCATTATTTGTCTTGCAGGAGATCGAGACCACATCCTGATGGGACCATGGCTCACATACATAAGCAAGCGATTTAGAATCTTATTTGGCAATGAGTGGTCGAGTGATACGACCGTTGTGCGACACGGAGCTGAGTTTGATCCCCTTTGCGGACCATTGAACGTACACACTCATGATCGTGCCCCAACTCTCTGTGAAAGCCTCACGATTGATCTTGTTCTTCATTTTACAAAATGGCTCTACGACGCGATGCCTTTTGGAGATGCCACGAAACAAATGGCTCGAATCCTTACAACAATATCCCCCCTCGACGTACCCACCCAGATTGCTGTTTGGAAGCGATTCGGGCAAGAAAACGGAATGAGCAGTGCGTGCAGCGAGAGCATTCATGAAGCGTGGCAAAAAAGTGTTCTCAATTGGTACACGCACGTTTTCTCTTCAGGACTTGATACCGAACTGGACTATGATGCAGCTGATGCGATTGCCACCTGGATGAGCAGCACAAATAACGAAGCACGCAATGATTTTCTACCAACAGTACCTCCATGCAGCAGCCTCCCAGAGACTACCAAAGACAATACGCAACCTCCCAATCAACGCCTGCTGGTCCTCGGACATCCACCATCTACAGCGATTAAAGATAACGCTGAAAACATCATTTGCCTCGGGCAGGCGCAACACACACGCCACGGAAGACCACACCCGAATGATTTTCCTGGTGGCATTGTCGCTCCATCAGTTCGTTCAATTCACCGCCAGCAAACAATGCCTCTCATGGATCCCACAATTCCACTTTCTTCACGTCGTGGATCTGTCTACGTCACACCCTCTCGAGAAATGACTTATGGGAAAGGAATCATCGATGCCGCCTAACAATACCGTTAGAGCAGAAGCGAACAGCCTCATCGAAATACGAACCACATTCCCTTCAAAAGAAGAAGCTGTTGACTGTGGCACACAACTAGTTCAATCGAAACTCGCAGCTTGTATACACGTGGAAGGGCCTGTCACAAGTATCTTTTCATGGCAGGGACGCATAGAAACCGTAGAAGAATTTACATGTTGCTGCAAAACACTCACAACCAAACTGGACGCATGCCAGACGAGAATCAAGGACATCCACCCTTACGAAACACCACAAATAGTATTTGTCCAATGTGCAGCATCTTCTGATTACATTGCTTGGATGCAAGAAAGCATCCAAACACACAGAAAGTCACATGAATGATTGATTTGTCCATCTACTCATTTGATATTTCATTGCATGGGTTTTCATCACAGCATGAGAAGGAGAGCCAGTTTCAAGATGCTTGGGGAACATGGTCAGTTCTTCACATCTCTCAAGCATCATTGTCTCGACCACTGGACATCACCTTTGATGATGCTGTTGAGAACTTGTCACAATTGAATCGTATGTTTGTTGAACTTGATGGCTCTTTTCTCTGGTCCAACAAGCATCCGTCTCACTCCTGGCAGATTGACGGCAACATCTTTGAACAAGACAACAAGGTCCTTTTTGTTGAACTCAAAGGGATGTGCGTTCCATCAGCATTCGACGACCTACTGACTTGCTTTGGTTGGCCCAAGGAAACAATCGTATTTCAGCTCACTCGACCCTCGGTTTTTCTTCACGAACACGAGTTTCGCCGACATGCGTCAACTCGGGGGGGAGTTGAACTTGGGCAAAATATACGGCTATAAATTTAGAACTTCCGGGAAGTTTTGAGGCTTGCACTTCATGTCACAGCATCACAGCGCATATTATGTCGATGTATCAAAAAGGAGTACCACCATGCGGAAGTCCATCATCAACCAACTTTCAAGTCTTGTGACTTGCTTAATCATTTTTTCTACTCTGGGCACATGTGCTATGGGGCAAGACAATGCCATTCTTGCTTCAGCGTATGGGAGAGGTGTTCACGCGTACAACTCCGGAGACTTTCAACGCAGTTATGACGAACTCACAACTGCGATTGAAGCAGGAACACACGATCCACGGTCCTTCTATTTTCGTGGACTCTCGGCATTAAGGCTTGGAAGACCTGAAGAAGCCAATGCTGATTTTCAAGCAGGCGCTGATGCAGAAGTGGCAGGTCGAGGAAACTGGCCTGTTGGACGATCACTTGAAAG
>CAXFJI010000336.1:0-3397 GCA_964003275.1 uncultured Planctomycetaceae bacterium | reverse complement strand
TTTGATGTCTTTGATGATGGAGTGGTTCTCTGCCACCATTTCGAATGTCTTCAAATCCAAAGTCACATTCATGTGGACAGTCGACGGAAGCCATGGCGTACTCTCATTGTTGGGTGTGTTAGTAACTGAACTTAAAGGCACTAACTTGCATCTACTGTGCCAAAACAGAAAAAAAGACACGAACCTGTTTGTCTAGACTGATTTATGAACAAGCATCCACTCATTTCACCTTATTAAGGTTGCATTTTGCGGCAGACCGCAGCAAAACTGCTCTACACGTACAACTGCAGCAGAAGTGATGCGTTACAAAAAAAAAAAAGAAAACCGACCGCTTTACAATCTGGACTGCAGGAAATTGCTGTTTATGCACTGCAATGTGAGGTCTGAGGCACTACGAACCGACGCAGGAAAAAATCGTCAAATGAAAGCCTTCCTCTGGAAGGCTACTCGACATGGAGAGATTAATCCTTCGATTCAATCACACGAATCAACTCCTCAACAGCCTGAAGATCAACATCGTCAGGCCTCTGCTCCATAAGCCAGCGGGCGTCAGTCAACGCAAGATCAAACTGTTTGAGACGATGTGCCGTAATCATTCGCAAAATACGGGTGCGGGAAGTTGCCTGATCTTCATTGATCGTTATTAAAGCATTGAGATATCGAAGCATCTGCTCCGTATTCTCAGCCCGATTCGCAATCCCCAAAAGATTGTTCAGCATTCGACTAAGGATTGCTTTTGGCGGAGAGATATTGAGGTAGTCCTCACTCCAACTGTCACCTGATTGTTGTATTAATTGTTGCAAATCTGTTAATCGCAGTCGCTTCCCGCGATCAAATGCATCGATCCACTCTTTGTCACCCGCATTATTCACAAACTGCACAAGAAAGTGACCTGGAAACCCCACCCCCTCAACAGACACTCCAATGGAGCGAGCAAGTTCCATGTAGATGATGGACAACGTAATTGGAATACCTTCTCGATCATCCAGCACTTCATTCACGTAACTATTGGCAGGGTTGTAGTAATCACCTCGACTACCATGAAAACCCCGTTCATCAAATAGTATGCGGTCCAGTACTGCAAGCCGCTCGTATCCGGCCATATCATCTGTTATTTGATCTTTGATATCACTCGATAACCGAAGCATTTGCCGTTCGTACGCCGAACGATCCAGTTCAGGATGATCTAACTGAGCAATGATCAGTGCAGCGGTGAAAACATTTATTTTTTCTTTGGTTGCTTGGCGAAGCCGCTCGAGAATCTGCTGCTGCTGAATAGTTGTAGCCAAGGCTCGAAGCTTGTCCGCTCTCCTATCGAGCTTTACCGCTTCGAGCATAAGAACTTTTGGAGCAAGATCTTCTGAGACGAGCGGATCAACAAGTTTGGCAGAAAATTGGCTCAAAGAGTGTTCGTCAATGAGTTGCATGACGCGAGAAGCAATATGCTTTGGTGGTCGCATGAGAGACACTTCTTGGCCAGCCTCAAATCCCTTGAAATCGGCCTCGGTTCCACGAAAACTGGCAAGCCCTACTCGGCCTTTCTCAATAGAAAGGTTTTGACGAATCACTTCTTCATCATTAACAAAACAGGCAATGTCCTTTTGGTTAAATTTCACTCGCAAGTGATTCCACTCTCCTGGCCGGTATGCCGTGTGCTCCAACTCTTCAAGGACTTTCCACGAAAACACGTCTGGTCCGTTAAAACGGGTAAGCCTGAGTTTCCCTCCTGATGGATAGAAACCGTAATGACGGTCATTACCATCCGAAGCAAATACAAGCCCAGCAGCTCCTGTTTCCTCATGGATCCTTAATCGCACAGCAACCTCAAAGGGCGGCTCACTATCTGGTGTCGTGCTCAGGCACAACGTGCGACCGCCAAATCCGTCTCCCTGACCGCTTACCGAAAGAACGCCAGCACGCTGCCTCCAACGAGCACCACCAACAATATTCCACTCTTTCTGGTCAATCGCACCAATCGTAAGCCATTGATCCATCAGTACGGTATTGGGATCACCTAAAAGATCAGTGAGATACTTCACTGCCACAGCAAATCCCAGATTGGGTGTCACAAGTGACTTCATTGTGAGAACGCCATGAACGTTGCCATCCCTATCCAATAAAGGTCCACCACTATTCCCCGATTCAATGGGGATGGCAATTTGAAGCATTTTGATACCTTCGATTTGTCGTGTCGCCGATAATCGTCCAGTCACAACACTCCTTTCAAGTCCATGAGGATTACCGACTGCCACCACCTCCTGGCCATCTGCAAGCTGCTTCGGTTTTGCGAACTTAAGTGGCACCAGTGTTTTTGAGTTGATTCGGATCACGGCAAGATCAGCAGCTTTATCAAATGCATGAACAGCTACGACTTCGTACATCTGACCGTCAGGTAACTCAACAGATATCGGACGAGCCTCTCCAATCACATGCAGATTGGTGGCGATCAGTCCATCTTTCGAAATAACAAAACCAGTTCCAAGACCATTATCATGCACGCCTCGGCCTGAATGTCGAATGGTCACAATGGATTGACGTACTTGGGTGACAAGATCTTCAACAGACGGTGGCTCTTCCGAAAAGCCTGAAACCGAGGCGGCAACGAAACCACAGAAGAGCAATGCAACCAAGGCGCTCCTTAGTACCTGCCGTGCCATTCGTGCTATTGGGAAAACACATGCAACACGTGTCATTTCCTGCTCCTTATTTTTCAATGCGCACTGAGACTGCTGAAGAATTGCACCGGCCATAGGATACTCCTTCGAAATCCAGTACATCATGTGCTCCCATCACATTATTGTGCAATGGGCTGTGAACGTTGCAGAAAAGCAAAGAGATCACAGATTTGTTCACTGCTAAGATCCTCAATGAGACCATCCGGCATAAGGCTTCGGCCAACCGGCAAAATCTCTTCGATGTTGCCCCGAGCAAGGACCACGTCTTCACCATCGAGTCCGCGAACAACAACGGCATGTATCCCGCGCTCGGTGATAAAACCGCCCACACTACGACCATCAAGCGTGATCACCATTTGATATTCAAAGCCCTCTCGTATCTCCGCACTGGGATGCACAATACTGTTCAGCATCGTTGACAGGTTGTCACGTTGATACCGTGTAAGATCTGGACCAACGCGTCCTCCCTTGAAAAACAATGTGTGGCATGCCGCACATTTTTTTTCAAAAATCTTTTCCCCCTGATACGCATTTCCTTTGCCCCTCATGATGACATTCGTCAAACGTGCGACTTCGTCTTGTATTGTGTCCTTCACATCCACGTGTGTTTTGGGAAATATCTCATCAACATGAGCACGCACACCCTCATTTTGATGCTGCCGCAAAAAGGAAATAATTTCATGTGGGACAAGGGCTTGGTCTAAATCTTTTTTTCCTATTGC
>CAXFJI010000335.1:0-3414 GCA_964003275.1 uncultured Planctomycetaceae bacterium | reverse complement strand
GGCAATCCGATCAAGCTGCCAACGAGCAAAACCGTTTCCTCCCATGATGGTTCCAGCAATTTCCACTACCGCTACTTTTTGCAAGGCATTCTTGGACAGAGAGTGGTACTCTTCAAGCACCTTGGTGCCTTTCTGGAAATACTGAGAATGGGCCCCACTACTGGCCAAGGCTGAGAGAACTGCAAAACCCGTAATGATCCACGCTACGCGTGCCCCCCATCGGCTCCAGACGGATCCCTGTTCGAGGATGACTCGGGTTGGGGGCTGTTGGGATTCGTAGTTCATGAAAGACTCCTTGAGGAAAGCGAGTTTCTTATTCTACGCAGAGAATCCTCAGTTGTGTCCAGTTCTCTGAAAAGGAATGCAGTAGTAGTTTTTGCCGAGTATCGCTACCTTTTGGCTGTAGCCAGAGTTGGCAGAAACGACATGGAGCGAATCCGAGAGGAGAGTGACTGAGTGTTTGTGTGCGTGAGTACAGAGTGTTTTCCCGATATGCCTTTGGATAAGGCAATGGAACGCCTCGCGGAATTGGAGTTTACAGCCGTTGAAATAGACGTGCACGAACAAGGGGGGCACCTTCAGCCATCGCAGGTAGCAGCGGATCCGGATGCGGCGATTGCCGCCTGTAGCGACCTGCAGCGGCTGCGACCAGTTGCCGTATCATTTTCAGCATCAGATTCACCAGCGTATTACGATCTCTTTTCTGCAACATGCAAACTCGCCAAAACACTAGGTGTTGTCACGATGGTGGTGGATGCCTCAGAACTCGGGACGCCCTTCAATGGAGAAATTGAACGTCTTAGAAAGTTAGTGGCCATTGCACATGATCTTGGTGAAGTTGTGGCGGTCCGAACCATGGCTGGGCGAATGACTCAGGATGCTGAGACCACAGCATCCTTGTGTCGAAATGTCCCCGGGCTTGGCGTCACACTCGATCCAAGTCAGTTTATTTTTGGTGCGAAAAAAGCAGTATCATGGGAGCCAATCATTAAGTATGTTGCCCATGTGCATCTCAGAGATACCAAGCCCGAGGTGGAGCAGGTGCGAATAGGCCAGGGCAATGTTGAGTACGGCAAAATTGTCAATCAGCTCAACCGAGTTGGCTACACTCGCGCCCTGTGTGCGCATATGCCACCGATGGACGATGTTGATCAAGTCGGTGAACTTCGAAAAATGCGACTGCTACTAGAGAGCCTGCTGTAGCGTTCACAGGAAAACGTTGAGAATCATTACTTTCGAATACTGCCGGTAGCTTCAGCACGGGATGCAAGATCAGCAAAGCTTTGTGCCTGTGCGTCGTCACCCTCTTCGGCATACATGGTCGAAAGGTTGCCATAGGCGACTGCCAATGCCTGCTCGTCGAGTTGTTCGCTGGCGACAGCCTCTACCATCAACTCAACACCCTTCCGGTTGATCGCAAGGGCATCTTCGCGGCGGTCGATTTGCCAGTATGAGATTGCCATGCTGACAAGCGACTCACCCAGTTGACCGATTTCTCCCTCTCCTCGAAATGTTTGATTACTTTCCCACATGGGAAGAGCCTTATCAAACCACGTCACTGCTGTCGCGTGGTCACCTTTTTGAAGGCTGTACAGAATACCGATCTGAAACAAAAGACTTCCGAATTTTTTCCGATCGCTATTTGTCAGCTGCCGAAACTCAGATCCTCGTTCAAGATAGGCTGCAGTGAGTGTTGTATTCTCAAGCATGTCTGATGCATCACCTCGCTTTTGAGTTGCAACAAGTGCATCAGAAAGACCCTCACCAACTTCCCAGTCAATCTGACGACGTCGCCACGGATCAGACACGGAGTCATCAAGTTTGCTCCGAACCTGCAGGAGGCGTTTCACCCATGGAAGAGGATCAAACGTCTCTGTCGAACCTGCAGCGACAGACAGTGCGCCTCGACACATTTGGAGCTCCAAGGTGTGCTTTTCCAAATCATCAGTAATCTGTGCTTCGTTGATGATTTTTTCAGTGCGACTAATCCACTTGGGAATCACGCGGCTCTTTTGCTGCCAGGTCCCCTTGGCAATAGCGAGCGCTGTGCCAAGATGGGCATCAAGAAGAACGTCACGAGCAGCGTTTCTGGCTGGAATGGATTTTATGGTGAGCAGACCACTGGCTGTACGAATGGCTTCTGAAAAATGTTGCACGACGTCCTGATAGTCAGGCTCTGGAGATACCAGTTCAATACGGGCGAGCATCCGTTCTGCCTGCGCGAAAACGAGTGGAGATGTTTTTGGTTGATCACGAACAGCCTCCACCTTTTCTTTTGCCGCTTCTGTCTGTTCAAGTGCCATTAAAACACTGGCATGCTTGAGACGTGTCCAGATGTCATCGGGATCAATAGCCTCAGCCTGAGTCGCCAGCGTCAGAGCGTCATTCCATTTTCCCTGTTCGCATCGCAGAGCCAGAAGCAGGCGCAAGGCTCTTAAGTGTGTGCTATCGATCTTAATGGCGTATTGAAGATCAGCTGTTGCAAACGCGGAGTTTGACGAAAGCTCACCTTCAGCTCGTAGAACAAATGATTCTGGATCGAGAGGTTCCAGGATGACTGCTTGGGCCAACTGGGATTCAGGATCGATACTAAAAATAACCCCTCGTTCGGGATAAACCTCTCCAATAGAATTCCCTGCCTCATCGAGCACGGATACTGTTCGAATGTCACTGATTTCCAGTGATTCTGCCAGTTGAGCTGTTTCTGTTGGTTCAGCCAGCTTTATGAGGATGGACCCTACGGACTCTCCGTCGATGACAACCTCAATGCCTTCAAAAGGCTCAATATTCCATAACAGTCCTGTGGATCCATCATCACGTGTAAATGGTTCACCTTTTCCCCATGAGGCCTCTAATTCCTCACGAGTACTTTTGCCAGGGTATATGCCACGAAAACTTGCTGGATCAATGGCAAGTGTCGGAGTCTGGTCAGGGGGTTCCGCGACTGGTCGAGCGAGCGCGGGAACATCGCTTGATGGTGGAATTTCCCTCGGCGGATTATCAGTAGCAACACTTGTTTCAGTGGGAGTTTCTTCTCCAACGTCTGGTGATGCCAGGTTTTCGTTCGAGGATGCGATTGAAGCGTCTTCTTCAGAAGAGTCTTCTATCATGTTTTCAGAGCCGTCAGCTGTTTCAGAAGGCGTGACAGGGACCTGTTCTGCAACACTCGAAGTATCAGGAGTGTCTTCTGGCTTCTCTTCTGAGGGGATCGTTTCTCCAGCCAGATTGTTTTCAGGATCTGCCGTGATTTCTGATTCTGGGTTGGTTGGTGGTTGGCTCAATACGATTTCAGGATCAACGGTACTGTTATCTTCTGCACTGATCTCCTGCTGAGGAGATGGCTTTGCTGGAAGATACAATGGTTCTCCGATATCAGCCTGTTGAGCCCATGAAGCAATCGGTGCCGATTCTTCA
>CAXFJI010000334.1:0-3462 GCA_964003275.1 uncultured Planctomycetaceae bacterium | reverse complement strand
TTGTGAGTGCGGGTAATCCTTCGCCAGTGAGAGGTGCAGAAAAAATGTCCATGTGAGGGTCAAAGTCCCACTGATATCGTCTTCTTCGACCACTCCGGGCATCTTCTTCTGCTTGATCTCGGGCAGATTGTTCTGTTTTAGATAATTCTGGATCCAGATGGCTCGATGCAAAGAGCAGTCGAGAACCATCCGGAGAGAACCAGCTGCAGGTTGTGCGTCCACGGCCAGGACTGATTCGCTGTGGTGTCATTGGTCTTGGAGAATCACGGTCAAATAGCTGAATAAATATTTGATAAAATGGATAATTGTCGGGGTAGGCTTGGTAGCAGATACGGTTGGTATCTGAAGAAAAGTAACCTTCACCCGCTCGACGAAATCCAAAAGTCAACCGAGCAGGAGGTGAGAAAAAGCTGCTCTCGATGGAGGACTGTTTTTCTGGAGAAGATGCAGCGGCAACGCTACTCCACAGAAGTAGAAAGATTATTGAACGGACCATACACTTCCTCTGGGTTGAAGGTTCCGACGCTTCAACACAGTATAGGCATTCTCGTAATGTCAGTAAGAAAAAGCCTTGTGCGGAGAAGAATAACAGGATGAAGATATACACCAAAACCGGTGATGCTGGAGAAACTGGTCTTTTTGGCGGGCCGAGGGTTGCAAAAGATCATGCTCGTATTGAGGCTTTTGGTACGGTCGACGAGTTGAATAGCCATCTTGGTTTGATTCGAACGGTTCCGAAGGCAAATCAATTCGATGCACTTCTGCGAAGTATTCAATGCGAATTGTTTGATCTTGGTGCTCAGTTAGCCACTCCAGGCGACTCGGAAGAACGTATCACGGTGCAGCATGTTGAAATTTTAGAACAGCACATAGACATGTTTGATGAAGAAATAGAACCACTCAAGTGCTTTATCTTGCCGACAGGAACACCGCTTGCTGCTGAATTTCACGTTGCTCGAACTGTGTGTCGGCGGGCTGAGAGGAGGGTTGTTTCTCTCGCCGGTCGTCTTGAGACAATGATTCCAGCAAATGCGATTGAGTATCTCAATAGACTTGGCGATCTTTTATTTGTGCTTGCACGTCTCGCGAATCTTCGTGAAGGTGTCGAGGATGATCCCTGGCATCCATCATGAGTGACTCTCAAGAAAACTTTGAAGTTGTTAATAGCCCGACCGTTGGTCGGGCAAGTGAGTCTCTTGCCGAACTCCGATTTCGTATTCACAAACAGCATGATGACGGTGGGCTTGGATATGCCACATGTGGTCTAGCTACGGATCTTTTTGATTCTCTTGTTATTGATGTCTGGCAGTCAGTGATAGCAGATTGTGGTGTGAAAGAATCGCGCCTTGCAGACCATGTTGTTCTTGTTGCGCATGGTGGATATGGGCGTCGTGAAATGGCACCATATTCAGACGTTGATCTCATGCTGCTTTCGGATGGTGGCATAGATCCCTCAATAGTAGGTGATGTAGCTCGGCGGCTTCTTCAGAATCTATTTGACGCCGGTCTCATTGTTGGGCAGAGCGTCCGGACCCTTGCTGAAGCAGTTCAACTGGCATCAGTGGATGCTACGATTTTCAGCACACTTTTGGATTGTCGATTCCTTGCGGGTAACAAAGAGCTTGAGTCTCGCCTGCGATCACGATTATGGGGTGTTGTTCGGCGTGGCCGCCGTCGAATGGCAGCTCTTCTTACGTCGGCTCGATTTGATGAGCGCAGCAAATTTGGTGACACCGTTTTTTTGCTCCAACCCAATGTAAAGCGTTCGCCGGGTGGTCTCCGTGACATCCAACTCATTCGATGGCTTGGGTTAGTGCAATGGGGAGATGATTCGTGGTCCAGTAATACAACACTGAATGATCTTGCAAGGGCTGGATGTCTGACGCCTGAGGATGCGCATGCGGTGCGGGATGCTGCGGAGTTCCTCCTTCGACTTCGCAATGAATTGCATCTTCATGCCGACAAGGCGGCCGATGAAATGAGCCGTGAAGAACAGGTTCGTATCGCGAAGATTCGAGGTATAGGAACAAAAGAGGGGATGCTTGGTGTTGAGCGATTCATGCAGGATTATTTTCGTCACACGTGCCGAGTGGCTGATGTTGCAAATGGATTATCTGAAGCATGTCAACGGCCTCCTGCGATTCAACGTTGGGTGTCAGGTCTGTTTGGTCACCGAGTTGATGGTTGTTATGCAGTAGGCCCCAGCCGAATTCAAACGCTAAGAAATGCTCCTGCTGAGGCAACAGATTCTGTTGATGGTGCACTTCGGCTCCTTGAACTTTCAGGAGTCTACGGACTACCGGTGGATCATGAGGCATGGCAGAAAGTTCGTGCAGCAGTGCAGCAGCGGTGTGAACCTGTCGTGCACAAATCACGTCAACGTTTCCTTCGGCTTTTTGATGTTCCGGATTCTCTCGGGACAGCTCTTCGAAGTCTCCACGAAGTTGGCCTTCTGCAACAAATCATTCCTTCGTTTGCACGTGCAAGACATCTTTTGCAGTTCAATAATTATCACAAATATACCGTCGATGAACATTGTATTACATCAGTTGAAAAGGCTGTGGCGCTAGTCGATGACGATGGGTGGTTGGGTTCAGTTTGGCAGCAGATAAAACGGAAGCGGACGGTGTTACTGGCCCTGTTGATTCACGATCTTGGTAAGGGGTTTGATGAGGATCACAGTGAAGTCGGAGCTCGTATGGCAATCGACATCGCCAAGCTTTTTCAGCTTCCTGATGACGAAACTGAGATTCTGCATTTTCTTGTCCTAAGACATCTACTCATGGCACATCTGGCCTTTCGCCGAGATGTCGATGATGACAGCCTTGTCGTCCGTTTTGCTCGCGATGTCGGTTCACCCGAGGTTTTGCGGATGCTCACAGTGCTTACTGTGGCGGATGTTACCGCTGTTGGGCCTGGAACGTGGACTCGCTGGAAAGGTGATCTTCTCGGTGATCTTTATTACCGGACAATGAGTTACCTAGATGGTGAAAGCCCATCTCGTCGCGCAGAGAAAACTTCTCAAGATCTTGCTGCGCTGTTGGTTCAGCGTGAGCCATCCGATCTGGTTGTGCGTATTGCAAAGTCGTTGCCTCTTTCGTATTTGAGAGATCGTGATCCTGAAACCATTCTCGATCAGGTGCATCAGTTAGCTCGTCTCTCACACAATGGATCATTTATTGACTGCCGGTGGCAGCAAGACACATCGACTGTTGCTATTGCCGTTGGGGCACGTGAGGAAGTTGCTCAGGGGATATTTCATCGACTGACCGGAGCGCTCACCAGTCAGCGGTTGGAAATCTTGGCTGCTGATATACATACGCTGCCAGGTGGCTTTGTTGTTGACCATTTCGTTGTGCACGACCCCGATTTTAGTGGAACACCAACAGCTGACAGGTTTTCAAGTGTGAAAGAGGCGCTGCAGCACGCTCTGGAAGCTGAAAGACCTCCGATCTTCACGCG
>CAXFJI010000333.1:0-3462 GCA_964003275.1 uncultured Planctomycetaceae bacterium | reverse complement strand
GGACAATGATGCATTATGCAGTAGAAATGCTGTCCTTGCAGTGTGAAATCATTCTGGCCTATCGCGATACACCAAATGTTTCAAATTAAAATGCTTCAGGAAGAAGCAACGTGTCTATTGCGTGAATGATTCCATCTGAGCAAGTGATATCTGCATCAAGAATCATGGCATCGTTTACTTGCGTACTATTGCCATCTTGAGTGATGTTGACGAAACCTCCTTTTACCATCTTGAGTCTCTTTGCCTGAATCGCTTTTTCTTTGTCAAACGAGCCTGGAGCAACATGGTAAGAAAGGAGGGCAATTAGTTTTTGTCGACTCTCTGGCTTCAACAGTTCAGCCAGAAGCTCATCTGGAAGTTTGGCGAATGCGTCATTGGTAGGAGCGAACACCGTAAGCGGATTATCCCATTGAAAAAATACTGTGAGCTTTGCAGCATCGAGTGCCCGCTTGAAGACTGTAAAGCGACCATCAGCAACTGCTGTAGCAATGATTCGCTGAGGTTGGTGCGGCGTGGAATTTGTTACAGATAACGAACCTTCATCAGGACGTTGCTGCACGTTCGTTTCACCTTGACCTTTACCGTAGGTGCGAATCCATTCAATTTCTAAGTCAAATGGCCCAGATTTTTTATCAGCAAGGAGAATCCAGATCCGTTTGATTTTTGAGGCATCAAGTTTTGCATCTGGGAATTGACGACCTCTCCAACTCCCCTTGAAATTGGAAAAAGGAACTTTTACTTGAGTCCACTTCTCAGCTTTGGTTTGAAACTTTCCTGAGAATGATATTGGGTTGCCTCGATACGCAGCCGTTGAATCGAGTCGTGCTTCATACGTTCTTCCATCTCCCTTGACTTTCAAGAGAAGCCCAAGATCATCGCTGAGATCAAGATTGACGGACTGGCTACGAGCAGTTGAAAAGCCGCCATTATTCTCAAGAGAAAGATTTCCCCAAAACCGCATGGTGTTGTCAGGAGTGTACTCAACATTTCCCTTTGATCGGCCTCCCATCACTCCATCATTCACGATTTGCCAGGCAAGTTTTTCATTTTCATTTGGACTGAACTCGGTGATGGATTGTCCTCGCCACGTAGCCTCGGAATCAGCATGGGCAGGAGTGTGCAAAAGGGCAACACAAAAAAGAAACAACAGAGTCAATAAAAAGGGGAAAGATATTCTCTGTTTCAACGTAGTACTCACGGGAAGGCTCCTTTTTCGTTGTGTACTGTGATGCCATAAAGGATAGATAGACAAAGCAAAATATATATGTTTCTATGCAAAAAAGCGTGAGGGGGGAGTCAAACGCGTGGTTCACTGTCCTGTCTCAACATACGACCATTTCAAATGTTTCTCGGTGTTGATGTGATCAGGAATCATGATGGCAGCACCAACACCAAATGCTGTAGGAATGATGTATCACACGTCTTTTGCTTTTCTCTCCACGTTTATCGTTGTTTCCATCTCAAATGCGGTATTTCATCATTTCTGCTGGCTGCGGAAAGGTCCGGTGCTATTTAAGCGGCATAAAAGGCATATATAACGCTGGTGAATTATTTGGCAGTTACGTTGAATAAAACCACGTTTTCGGTTACAAACGTAACAAGGGTTTTTGAGGTTTTCGAGCCTCTCCAGGGATTTTTTTACTTATTGCTTATTGGACTTATCATGAAAAATCTAAAAATGAGAAAGGCCTTCACGCTTGTTGAATTGCTGGTTGTGATCGCCATTATTGGAGTGCTTATCGGATTACTCCTTCCTGCTGTTCAGTCAGCTCGTGAGGCCGCTCGTCGTAGTGCCTGTACAAATAAAGCAAAACAGCTTCAGTTAGCTGTCCTAAATTATGAAAGTAGTACTGGAAAGTTTCCCCCATCGAGTCATTCACCAGATTTTCGAGAAATGACAAATGGTGGTTCGCAATCATGGAGCCGCTGGGGGTGGCGAGTGCACGTTCTTCCATTCATGGAAGAAACAAATGTGCATCAAGCCATCATCTCAGGTGTTGAAACGAATGTGGGCAAGGGGATGAGGCCATGGAATACCAATGCCAAGAATTCATTCAACATGGCAGAGTTGTCAGCATTCCAATGTCCTTCTGATCCGAATTCAACCAAAGCAAATCCAAATGATCTTGCAAAGGCGAATTACAATATTTGTCGTGGTGACGTCCTGATTCATTGGAATCAGATCGGAAAACGAGGCTTTGGGGTGAGGGGTTGGTCTTCTAGTCGGCCGCAGCTCATTGCCATGGCTGATATCAAGGACGGTACATCCAAAACCATTGCCTTAGGTGAATGCACCATTGGTGACTTGAGTGGTCTTGTGAAAGGTGGTGGGCAAGGTATCGGTGGGAGCATTAGTGACACTGCTAAGCCTTCGGCATGTCAGGCGCTTGTTGGTGCTGATGGGTATTACACGACATCAGCATCAAGCCTCGGCAATGCAAAACGTGTCATTGGAGGTCGGCTGTACGATTCGAAGGATGGTTTCTCAGGGTTTTTCACTGCGGCTCCTCCGAATTACCCTCGTTGTTCCAATTCTCAAGAAGATTGGCATACGAAGCCATTGAGTAGTTATCATCCAGGTGGTGCTGTCGTCGCGATGATTGATGGCGCAACGAGATATGTAAATGACAACGTTGATTGCGACCCAACAGTGGCGAGTCCTGGTGCGGCGTACTCAGGACAAGCTGTGGGTGGTGTGTTGAATCAGTTGGGATCTATCTACGGTAAGGAAACCGGAGTGCTTCCTTAATGTTTTGTATTTTCCAGCAATACGGTGGCATATTTTGTTGCCGTATTGCTGGAGTGCAAAGTATCTGGAAAGTTTCTGCCTTATACAAATCCATATATAGAGGAGTCTCTCTTGTCTGCTACTTTTGCCATATTCAAGTGTTCTTTTTTTCAAAAGTCTTCCGTTATGTGTGCCATTCTTGGCATTTCATTCATCGTATTTCTGACTGGATGTGGCTCGGGAGGACCTTCTGTAACAGCTGTTACAGGGGTAGTAACGTTAGACGGGAAGCCTCTTGGAGATGCTGTTGTCACATTTTCTCCAACGGATGAGTCTGGTGTAGGTGCTGCTGGGAAAACTCAGGCCGATGGAACGTTTGTTCTCAACGCAACAGGAGCAGCACCAGGTTCAGGGACAGCGGTTGGAAGCTACGCTGTCACAGTTGACAAGGTAATTCTTCCAGAGATTCCGGTCATATCCGAAGATGATCCGCGGTATGGTACAGAAGAAGAAGAGAAGTTGGTTGAGAAGGCGATGAAAGCAGAACCAGAATACGTTGTACCGAAAGCGTATGGCCACAGAAAAACATCAGGCCTGACGGCGACTGTCAGTTCTGGGGAAAACAATTTCACATTTGCCTTGGAATCATCATTTGGAGAGAAGTAACTTTCTCTCGTGTATTGGCTGACGTTCTTGCTCCATTCGTAGGTTGACGCGATCGGTGGCCTCTGTCG
>CAXFJI010000332.1:0-3487 GCA_964003275.1 uncultured Planctomycetaceae bacterium | reverse complement strand
CAGATAGCAGGACAGCCTGATGTCCCGACCTTTACTGTCATTTGGTTCGGAACGCCGCACAGTCCATGGGCATCAGAGGCATTTGATCGCGAGCCATTTCAAAATCTTTCTTTTCAGGCGAAGCGTCACTATGGTGAGCTTGTGGCAATGGATAGAAGTATTGGACGGCTTCGGCAGGGTCTACGAAAGCTTGGAATTGCCGAACAAACAGTGCTCTGGTTTACTTCGGATAACGGTGGTCTTCCCAATAAGGATTTTCAGCCAACAGTAGGTCAGCCCAACGACGCCATCAGTGGTATGACAACGCTTCGCGGGTTTAAGGGATCGGTGTACGAGGGTGGTTTGCGTGTCCCAGCCATTATTGAATGGCCAGAAACAATCAAACCACGCGTATCAACCTATCAGTCTGGTGCCTTTGATATCTTTCCAACGATTCTTGACATCGTCGGTCTGCCTGAAGATTCAATGCTTGCTGTGCGAGATGGAATAAGTATCAAGCCACTTTTCTTTGGTGAGACTGACAGTCGCGTTCAGCCAATGGGTTTTCGTTATGCCGGAAAAGGTGCATTCATTGATGGCAATTACAAGATAGTGGTCTCTTCACCAACTCGGAAAAAGAATGAAAAGCCAGTAACGGATGAAAAGGATATGGAAAGAGTAGAGCTTTTTAATTTGGATGCTGACCCAGGCGAATTGAATAATCTTGCAGCTCAGGAAGGCGATGTCCTCAATCACATGCTCAATGAATATCAAGAGTTTTGTCAGTCAGTCGATGAAAGTATTCGTGGGCGTGACTATCCCTCCGGAAAACTTGATCAGCCGGATCCAGAGCCAAAACGTTGGACAACGGATGAGACAATCTACTCTCCGTTTCTCTCCCGATTTAAGGAAGAGCAACGCAAACTTGATGTCCTTACCAAACCAGATAAAGGGAGCTAAACCAGATATTTCAGCGCGAGGTATCGCATTGGAAAAATTATGAATGATCGACGATTTGGAGTGTCTACCAGAAATACAGTACTGCTGATTGAGGGTGTCGTCTTCATCTTTTTTTTGGGCGGGCTACAAAGCAGTTTTGCAAAGGATGTCATAACAGCAGGCCCAAGAGATAATCTGCAAGCAATTGTTGATGATCTCAAACCTGGGGATATTCTTCGTTTGCGTCCAGGACAGTATGACCAGTCGTTCGTTGTGCGAGCTCAAGGTACGGCAACGGATCCCATCCTCATTCGTGGGGATGGAGAGGTTGAATTTACGGGATTAAAAAGGCTCAATGTCCGTTGGACAGAAGTGCAACCGGGGATTTTTCAGGCACCTGTCGAAAATCGAGTGTGTCAACTCTTCCATGGAAGCAAGATGCTGGTTCCGGCTCGCTGGCCCAACATGACGTTTGAGCAGCGATGGGACAATTCGAAATGGCCGCACGCCAGTCAAGAGTCAGTCTATGGAACGATGGTAGATTCACGACTGGAAGACAGTGGACTTGATTTTAGTGGTTGTATTGCGGTGCTGAATATTGGTTCGTGGCAGACGTATCGCCGTATGATCAAGAAGCATGGTCTTGGGAGTGATCGATTTACGTATCCAACGGATGCTGATTCACGACTCCATCACGCAAACCATCCAGCAGAAATCGACCGGTATTGTATTTACGGTGAAGCAGCCCTCGACGCACCCTATGAGTGGTTTTTTGATCAAAAGAGTTCTGTGCTGAAAATCTGCCTGCCAAAGGGAGTGCAGCCAACGGATCTTGATTTGTTGACGAAAGAGAATGCTGTAGCAATTCTTGGTAAAGACTGTCGGCATCTCCATATTCGCGGCATCCGTTTTGTGGCTACGACATTGAGGTTGGTGAATGTGCGGTTTTGTGCGCTGTCTGATATCGAAATTGACTTTGGTTCAACCATTGCAGATCCATTTGGTCAAAATAGACCACTCAAAGATCAGCGATTAATTGGCTGGAGCTCACGACAATGGTTTGGTGAGTCGAGTATTGATGCACTCACTGAAATCATAGGCAATGATAATCGTCTATCGAATATCGTAGCGAGGCACAGTGAAGGGCCGATACTGACAGTCAGTGGCCAGCGCAATGAGATCCATAACTGTCTGTTTGAGGATTTTGATTGGCAGGGTCTCGATTATGGATTTGGAATTGATCTTCTTGCTGCAGCTCCAGTGACAGTTCGGTATGTGACGCTTGACCATTGTGGTGGTTCCGAAGGGCTTCGGTTGTCGAATCATGGGAAGTCTCTTGTTGAATATTGTCATTTGCACCATTGTGGTTTGAGGCAGAGCGATGGTGCAATCATTCAGTCGTCTGGTGCTGATATTACAGGAACTGAAATTCATCATAATTGGATTCACGATCATCAGGCATTTCATTGGGGTGGGAATGGTATTCGGGGGGATGATGGTTCGCGTGGTCTTTTGATTCACCACAACGTTGTCTGGAACTGCAATGAAAAAGCTATTGTTGTCAAAGGAGATGATCACAAAGTCTTTCACAACACGTGTTTTGATAATCCCAAAATCGATATTCTGCTGCCAAGGAACCGTCTTCCAGGCAAGACACGGGAGCTGCAAGCACAAAATAGTCATAGTCAGGCCGTGAATAACTGGTCCCGAGTCACCGGGAGTTGGAGTTGGGAGAATCCAAAGGTAGCTCCCCTCGGGGTCTTAAGAAACAATGAGCCAGCCCATCGAAGTGCTCTTAAGAACCCAGATGCTTTTGATTTTCGGCCTCGAGTTGGAAGTGTTGCCATTGATGCAAGCAGCTCAAGCAATCAAATAAATATGAGTACATTCAATGGGAGTACGCCGGATCGTGGGGCGTATGAGTATGGTCAGCCACCATGGAAGGCCGGGTATGTGAAAGGCAGATAAACAAGTGACGCATCACATACATTATGGATGAGTAGCAAGCCATTTTTTTATTGTTGATATTCGGTTGCGTGCGACTGATCGTGCGAGAGCCACTTCGTCGAATGTCAGGCCATACCCTTTTTGTTTTCCTCCCATAAGTCGTTTTGTAATCGTCTGTGTTTCTTTGTCAGGGTGTTGGAGGAGTAGATTGTGGCCAAGTTCATGAGAACATGTTCGACTCACTGACCCCTGTTTAAAGGGAAGCGGCTCACAAAGATCAAATTTATGTGGAGGGTGTCTTGCCCCCGATGGTTTATCAGTCCACGCACAGACGACACACATGGTTCCACCGTCAGGATTATCCGGAATCGATAATCCGCCACCAAAGAATGCAAAGCCTTGGAGTGTTTCTCCAACGTAGGGAAAGAAATAAAGGTTATGAATCGCAGGATGGCGATGGCTGGTATCGATCACCTCCATTATCATTTTTGTTCGGCCAGATGTTTCACGGTTTGATTGCGCAATTTCCTTCAGGTGGGCAGTACAGTCTGGAGTGTCAGCAACGTGGACCTCACGAATGCTTTCAATGACCCATGTAATTCGTGCTGGTTGCCAGATGCGA
>CAXFJI010000331.1:0-3506 GCA_964003275.1 uncultured Planctomycetaceae bacterium | reverse complement strand
CGAAAAGATATTTTATCATTTCTTGAAGATCCTTCACCATTGGCCCGGGAACAAGTTGTAGATGCCCTTTTGTCTTCACCACATTTCGGTGAACGTTGGGGAAAGCATTGGTTGGACGTAGCGCGTTTTGCAGAATCGAGTGGTGGTGGCCGGTCCATGGTTTTTAATGACGCATGGAGGTACCGAGATTATTGCATTTCGTCGTTCAATGAAGACAAGGGAATTGATGCCTTTATTGTAGAACAAATTGCAGGGGATCTACTCGCGCATAAAAGCAAACAAGAAGAGGAAGATCATCTCGTTGCGACGGGATACCTCATGTTGGGTGCTCATAATTATGAAGAACAGGATAAACAACACCTTGAGATGGATGTGATTGATGAGCAGATTGACTCAATTGGAAAAGGGTTGCTCGGGCTGACGCTTGGTTGTGTGCGGTGTCATGATCACAAGTTTGATCCAATCCCAACACGTGACTATTACGCACTCGCAGGTATTTTTCGGAGCACAGAGACGCTTGTTCATAATAATGTGTCGCGTTGGACAGAAAGAACACTCCCATTCGATGCAGATGTAGCAGAAGCACTCAGCCTCCATGAAGGGCAAGTTTCGCTTGTAGAATCACAGTTGATGATGGCGCGTGAGAGATTAGGGATGCTTGATCCATCAAACAGTGATGATGGTAAACCAATTCCGATAGAAGCACTCCCGGGGATCGTTCTCGATGATACTGATTGTCAACTGATTGGTGAGTGGAAACAGTCTCGATTTACGAAAACGTATATCGGACGTGGCTACATCACAGATCAAAATAAGGAGAAAGGATTAAAAACGGCCACATTTCTTCCAGCATTTCCAATGGAAGGAGAATATGAGGTGAGGCTGGCATACACACCGGGAGATAATCGTGCCTCGAACGTGCCTGTTTCAATGCTTACGTTAGATGGGGAAGTTGAGCATGTTGTCGATATGACAAAAACACCACCGATTGATGGACGGTTTGTATCACTCGGCATTCATAGGTTTGATGAATCGAATCAGTGGTTTGTGCTGATTTCAAACACAGGTACACGTGGATATGTGATTGTAGACGGCGTGCAATTTCTCCCTGCCTCCATCATTCCGCAAGGTTCTTCTATCGCCAACGATGCAAAGGAAACCTCAGAGGATGCACGTATTGCGTCAAAGGAAGAAGATGTTAAGGCACTTGAAAAGAAACTTCGCGGTTTGAAAAAATCTGCTCCCGTAGTTCCGAAGGCCATGGCAGTTCAGGAGGCCGAGGTTGTTCAGGATTGCCATATCTGTATACGTGGTGAAGTCCACAATCAGGGAGCTGCAGTTCCGAGAGGATTCATCCAGGTCGTTACCGATGAGAGCGATCCAGCTATTCCGGCAACGTCAAGTGGACGTCGTGAACTTGCCGCATGGATTGCAGCTGACAAGCACCCGCTAACAACGCGTGTGTACGTGAACCGGATTTGGCACCACTTATTTGGGCGTGGTATTGTGCAAACAGTCGACAACTTTGGGACAAGAGGAGAAAGACCAACTCATCCGGAACTACTTGACTTTCTGGCCCGTCGTTTTGCAAAGAGTGGTTGGTCAACGAAATCAGTGATACGGGATATTGTTCTGTCACGTACCTATGGTCTTTCGACACAGCGGGATGACGTAGCGGCAGTTCATGATCCTGAAAATACTTTACTGTGGCGGATGAATGTTCGCCGTTTGGATGCAGAGTCCATGCGTGATGCCATGCTTGTCGTCAGTGGAGAAATAGACTTAGGGATTGGCGGTCCATGTATTCAAGGTTCAGGTGCAGAAAATAAGGGATCAACTAAGCCGACGGAATATACCTTTGAGTTTGAGGATGTCCGAAGAAGTATCTACACACCGGTGTTTCGTAATCGTCGGCTTGAGTTATTTGAAATTTTTGATGGTGCAGATCCGAATCAGGTGCATGGGCAACGAAATGTTAGTACTGTATCCACTCAGGCGCTTTTGATGCTGAATAGTCCATTTGTGATGAATCGCGCACGAGCCGCCGCAAAACATTTGCTAGGGACACAGGAAGTATCTCAAGAAGAACGCCTACGGCATGTTTATCTTTCAGCACTTGGCCGTTTGCCATATGCGACTGAATGGGAACACCTGCAACAAGTGACCTCAAAAGTATCAGCGGTAGATACTTCTCAAATAGAAATATGGTCACAAATCTATCAGGCGTTATTTGCCAGTATTGATTTTCGCTATGTAGAATGAGAAATATGTTTTCTTCGGAATGGTATTCACGCCGTAGTTTCCTGCGGGCGTCTGGATGTGGGTTTGGTGCTCTGGCAGCGTCAAGCCTTGCTGCGTCAGATGGGCAGCAGTTCCATTCGTTGCACCATACTCCAAAGGCAAAACGTGTCATTTTTCTTTTTATGGCTGGAGGTGTGAGTCAGGTTGATAGCTTTGATTACAAGCCAATGCTTAAGCAATTTGATGGCAAGGAACACGATTTTGCAGATGCACGCAGTATTGCAAAAACCGGTAAGGGGCTTTCTGCTCGTGTCATGAAATCCCTTTGGCCATTCAGCCAGAGAGGCGAATGTGGCAAGTGGACAAGTGAGCTGTTTCCTGAAATATCTCAACACGTCGATGACCTCTGTTTTTTACACGGCATGCACACAGAAGGTGTCGCTCACGGTCCAGCCACATTGTTTCTGCATACAGGTGCTACAGCACAAATTCGTCCGTCGATGGGGTCATGGGTCAGTTATGGTCTTGGGTCACTAAATGATAATCTTCCAACCTTCGTAACGTTATCGCCGTCGTCTGGGAACGGAGGGCCAAGGAATTATGGGAACAGTTTTCTGCCCGCTGTTCATCAAGGAACGGCTATTGGAAGAGCCGGCATATCAGCACGTGAATCAGGTATTCGTTTTTTGGAAAACACTGAAAGAAGCGCACGGAAGCAGCGTGCTCAGTTGGAACTCATTCAATTGCTGAACCGCGCTCAAATGGAGGCACGTCAGCAAACTGGGATGGTTGTTCCCAATGAATTTGAGGCGGTTCTCGAGTCCTACGAGATGGCGTGGCGCATGCAGCAGTTTGCGCCGGACATTATTGATCTCAGCTCCGAATCTGCCGAGACAAAAGCAATGTATGGAATTGGGGAGAAAACGACAGATGATTATGGCCGCCAATGTCTGATGGCAAGACGACTCGCCGAAGCGGGGGTGCGATTCATTCAAGTTAATTACACTGACAACTCAAATAATCCAGCATGGGACCAGCATTCAAACCTTCCCAAGCATGAAGACCATGCTCGTGCTGTTGACCTTCCTATCTCTGGCCTTCTATCGGATTTGAAACAGCGTGGCCTGCTGGAGGATACCCTGGTCTGGTGGGGAGGCGAGTTTGGTCGAAATCCATTCGCGCAAAACAATGGTACAGGTCGTGATCATGATCCAAACGGATTTACAGTGTGGCTTGCCGGGGGGGGGGTGAAACAGGCCTACTCC
>CAXFJI010000330.1:0-3508 GCA_964003275.1 uncultured Planctomycetaceae bacterium | reverse complement strand
CGAAAGATTGCCTGACAATCCTGAATCGATGTTGCCATTGGCTTCTCTAACAAAACAAAACGCCCGCTCTCCAACGCGGCCTCGGCGAGTGTACGGTGCGTATGACTTGGTGTCACAATGTCTACAACGTCACACTCACAGCTTGCAATCATATCCAACGCATCATCGTAGACACGTGCCTGAGGATAGTGTGCAGCGGCTTTTTGCCGTGATGCATCTGACGGCGCTGAAACAGCAACAAGTTCGGCATCTTTGTTTGCATGAATAGACGATGCATGATATTGCCCCCATGCACCAAATCCAATCAAAGCAAATCGAACAGGTGATGATGATTTCTTGATCTCATTCATGGTGGCGTCTCTAGGAAGTACAGAACCTCAATACACACTCATAGTCGTGGAGCCGTTGTGAGTGGTGTCACCGGATCCGGAAGGCAACGTTGTTGCACAACATTAAGGTGACATGTTGGTAGATGTGGCAATACGTACTTTGCGAAAAGATCACATTCTTCGAGGTGCGGATATCCGCTGAGGATGAAGGACCTCATTCCCATATCCATATATCGTTCAAGTTTTGCACGCACCTGCTCCGGATTCCCAACGATCGCACTCCCGCAACCAGATCGCGCCAATCCGATTCCACTCCAAAGATGTGGTTCGAGCCAAAGATCGTTGGATGCACGCCGCAAGGCATCTTGTCTCGCAACACCCAAACTACTTGCATCGAGAGAACGCTGTTTGATCGCCTCTCCTTTGTTGAGATCCAATTTTGAAATCAGCATGTCTGCTGCAGCACGGGCATCCGATTCCGTTTCACGCACAATGACATGGCTGCGGAAACCAAAATCAATGGTACGACCATAGCCTGCTGCCTTCTCACTCATTGTTTTCATGGTTGCAGCCACTTGCTCTTCGGTCTCGGGCCACATGAGAAAAACATCACAATGTTTTGCACACAATTCCTGCGCCGCTGGAGAAATACCACCAAAATAAAGTAGCGGCCCACCGTTTTGCTGAAAACACTTTGCTGGCTCAGTCGTCGGAAGACGAATTTGATAGTAGTCACCTTCCCAATGAAACGGTCCGTCCGTCGTCCAAAGCGATTGAAGGATTTGAATAATCTCACTTGCACGACCGTACCGATATTCGCTTGATTCCTGCCGCCCTGGCATATTGGACGAAATAATGTTGACACAGAAACGCCCTTCCAGAGCATGATCGACCGTAGCGATTGCCCGAGCCAACATAGGAGGCCATACCTCTCCCATGCGAAGCGCTGCCAACATATTCATCTGGCTTGTCTGAGGACCAACGAGCGATGCAAAGGCAAGGGCATCCTGACCAGCAATCCACCCGGACGGAAGCAATATATTTTGATACCCATGTGCATCTGCTCGTTTTACGATAGCACTACAGTGTTGATAGCTTGAACGAAGGCCATCATCTGGAACTCCAAGGAATGCATAATCGTCACCACATAATGCTGCAAACCATGCAACTTCACATACTCGCTGCGATGTTCTGATGTCTGGCGCATGCATATGACTGACCTCACAAAACCGTCACTTTATAAAACAACATACACCTAGAAAAGCTTTCAATAGAATATTTTGATATGCTACAGGTGCTTAATGTGTTGAGAGAAAGATTCACCGCTCGCACCTCAGCGTTTTTAGAGCATTCACATGACACGGTATAAACGGATATCTATCTGGCTGCTTGTGCCATGTCTCACCATGGCATTATCCATGGCATGTGCCAGTGATGTCCAATCTGATTCTGCTTTAGAACATACTTCAGCCAATAACCTCCACGCTGCCGCTCACACCATCCTGCTCAATCATTGCACAGAATGTCATGGGCATGACGTACAAGAGTCACACCTTCGATTGGATTCCAGAGAAGCAATCCTTCGGGGAGGAGAATTTGGACCTGCTGCGGTGAGTGGAAAAGCCAACGTGAGTGAACTCATACGAAGAGTATCAACGACCAACGACCACCACATGATGCCCCCAGAAGGACCACGTCTATCTGATGAATCGATACTATCTCTAGAGTCCTGGATCAATGCAGGGATGCCCTGGCCAGGCCGAGAAACCGCTGACAGCCCGAACACATATGACACACGACTTGATCATTGGGCTTGGCAACCACTCCGCAAGCCTCCTGTTCCTCAACACATCAAAGCCTTTGAATCTTTATCAGGTGTGGAAAAAGAGAGAAATCCGATAGATTTCTTTATTCGTAAAAAGCTGGATGAACAATCACTCTCTCCATCGCCGGCGGCCACGCGAGCAACGCTTGTCCGCCGGCTTTCCTTTGATCTTCTTGGATTGCCACCAACGCCTGAGCAGGTAATCGCCTTTACGAAGACTGATGATCCCCAAGCTTACGCAACCCTCGTTGAACAATTCCTCAACTCACCCCGCTACGGGGAGCGGTGGGCACGACATTGGCTTGATGTGGTTCATTACGGTGATACACATGGCTACGATAAGGATAAGCCTCGTCATAACGCATGGCCCTATCGTGATTACGTCATTCACGCCCTCAATAATGACACCCCGTATGCTCGTTTTATGGAGGAGCAAATTGCAGGGGATGTACTCTTTCCGGACACCACAGAGGGCTTTACCGCAACTGGCTTTATTGCAGCCGGACCGTGGGACTTTATCGGGCATACAGAAGTTCCTGAAACGAAAACTGATGGAAAAATAGCCCGTCATCTTGATCGTGATGACATGGTTGCAACTGTCATTGGCACCTTCTGTAGCGTCACTATTCATTGTGCACAATGCCACAACCACAAGTTTGATCCAATCTCGCAGGATGATTACTACTCTCTCCAATCTGTATTTGCAGCACTGGACAGAGAAGATCGCTCGTATCATCACGATCCTCAGATTCGCAAAACCTACGCCTCATTAAGTGAACAGAAACTGAAACTGGCAGCCACACAGAAGAAACTTGAATCAGACCTCTCAAAGGCTGCAGGGCCTGACCTTGCCTCGCTTGATGAGGCCATCAAGGCACGCACAAAGCAGACTGGTAAAAATGATACGGCTGCTTTTGGCTACCACAGTGCGTTGTCACCACATGCTGATAGCCCCAAGTGGGTTCAAATTGACCTGGGCCATGTAATTGACATTCACTCCGTCACACTTCGACCGTGCTATGACGACTTCAATAACATTGGGGCTGGCTTTGGGTTTCCTCAACGCTACCGAATCGAGGTATCAAATGATCCCTCGTTTAACTCGGAAGTCACTCGTATTGCAGATAACACAACAACGGATTCACCAAACCCGGGTCTCCAGGCACAGCACTTTCAGGCAGATACGAAAGGACGATACATCAGAATCACTGCAACAAAACTAGCCAAGAGAAACGACGACTACATGTTTGCTCTCGCTGAGGTTCAAGTACACGCTGGCGATGAGCTGAATCCTGCAAAACATGCAACTGTTACGTCACGTGACTCGATTGAAACGCCTCCTCGATGGCAAAAA
>CAXFJI010000329.1:0-3537 GCA_964003275.1 uncultured Planctomycetaceae bacterium | reverse complement strand
CCTTGCTCCTCGTTAGTATCGCCTGACTGTGTGACACTTCCTTTTTTTTTGGTGTGACAGTGGACGCGGACATTCACTCAATCGTTATTGGTCGTGATGCAATGGCCTGCCGGTTTGAGATTGTGTTCAATGCAGGCGAACATTCTCAAGACACGGAGTCGGCAATCCTCGCTCTCGATACAGTCGATGAGATCGAGAGCAAAATCTCGATTTATCGTGACTCAAGTGAATTGTCACAGATCAATAAAAAGGCTGCCTCCGGCTGGCAATCGATTTCAAACGAGGTTTTCGATCTGCTCAAACTGTCCCTTGAACTCAGCCTTCGCACTCAAGGTGCATTTGACATTGCATCAGGAAGCCTGACGCGAACATGGGGATTTTTGAACCGCCAAGGCCGGACTCCCTCGGCCAAACAGTTGGCCGAAGCACTTGCTGCATCTGGTTCTCGATGGATTGATCTTGATCGTGAAAAACAGCGGGTTCGTTTCAAAAAACACGGTGTTGAAATCAACCCAGGCGCGATTGGAAAAGGATGGGCAATTGACCGTGCGCATGATCAACTCCTCACACTAGGTATTCAAAGCTGTCTCCTGCATGGAGGCTCAAGTAGTGTACGAGCCCTTGGGACGCATGGCCCTCACGAGCAAGAAGAACAGCCTGGATGGCCCGTTGGGATTCGTCATCCATTACGCTCGTCTGTCCGACTTGCAACCGTGAGGCTGCATAATCAGGCACTTGGTACAAGTGGATCAGGAACTCAATTTTATATTGAAAGAGGACAAAAGCTTGGGCACATCATCGATCCAAGGAATGGACGTCCTGCTCAGGGTGTTTTGTCAGCAACAGTGATTGCACCAACAGCGGCTGAGGCTGATGCCTTGGCAACAGCAGTTTACATTCATGGGCCCGATCATCTTGACTCGCTTATGCCAAATGGAGGTGATACTGGAGCCATTCTCACCATCCCAGACGACAGCTCAGAGATTCGTTTAATTTTGCACAATATTAGCGAATCTATTATCTCAATCGACGAATCACGTGGCATACGGTTAGAATAAGAACATGTTGAAATTACCCCGTCCTTTTTTCAGTTCACGACGCCCTTGTTGAAATGTTCAATTGGTTTGAACGGGGCTCCTACCTCGGCGTCATCCTGTTTCTCACACTCACTGGCATTGGATTGCCAGTGCCAGAAGAAGTTCCAATTGTTGCAGCCGGTGTAGCCAGTCGTGCCAAAGCACTCGACTGGTACTACGCTTTACCCTCGTGCCTTATTGGTGCTTTACTTGGCGACAGTTTGATGTATGCCATAGGACGGTTTTTTGGTGAGAAAATCCTGAAGGAACATCCATGGTGGTCAGGTTTTCTTACAAAACAACGCGAGAAAACAATTGAAACTCTTTTGAAGCGTCATGGGATCAAGGCTTTTTTCGCTGCACGATTCTTGGTTGGCCTTCGTAGCCCTTTCTATCTAACGGCCGGTATGCTCAGAGTGCCGTATCGATGGTTCCTACTGGCTGACTTTATCTGTGCATCCGTCGTGATCAGTATCTTTTTTGGCTTGGCATATTTATTCGGAGATCGAATTACAGGTCTTATTCAATCTGCGAATCGAGGGATAACCATCATCGTTGTCGGCGTTGTTATTGCCAGCCTTGCTGTAATGGCGTTTTTCTCATTTCGCCGTCGTCGCATGCGAATGCTCGACCAAGATCCAGAGTCGCTACTTGAGCGGCGAGAACTTCTTTTTGGACCGGCTGCAGACCGGATTGCTGAGACTGTGAATCTCGGCGATGATCCCAGTCATGGGGAGCACCACAAGCAGGATCATATCCCCTAAGAGAACCGAACGTATGGATTGTGTTGATTTTTCAGATGCGTCCGGCTGGGAAAAGCTTGAGTGTTGCCTGTAGGCGACAACCCGTAGCCATTTTTCGACCTACAAATTTACTGAACAGACGATGGTTTCAGGTCTCAGTCATTCAGGAGTTTTGTATGCCGGACGTGGTGACATGTTGTGAAAAGCATCTTTCAACGACTCAAACCGTTCTCCCAAGAGTCTTGATTGTGGATGATGACCGACGACGATCTTCCTCAACTGCGCAGTGGCTGTGTAGCCGGGGTTGGCATGCAACCGCTGTCGGATCTGCAGATGAGGCTCTTCGAGCCTTCGCTCGAGGTCAGATAGATGCATGCCTCCTGGATGCCAAATTACCTGAGGGTGGAAGCCTTCGCGTTGCCACTGTCCTACGAAACACCTGGCCCATGGCGGCTATTATTCTTACAAAATCTGTGCATCAGAACATCTCAGAAGCGCTTCTCCGAGACAGTCATGCAACGGTAGATCTACCAACTCGTGATGACGACCTTGAAACAACACTTTCTCGCGCAATCGACAGCACACAACAAGCTTCTCGTAACACAGGCTGTCCAATTCTTGGAGAACATCCGTCCGTTCAGAATATTCTCAGACTTGCAAATCAGGTGGCGACAACACCGGCATCCATCTTGATTACTGGAGAAAGTGGGACTGGTAAATCACTACTTGCAAGACATATCCATAAGACGAGTTGCAGAAATGGCAACTTCGTAGAGGTAGCCTGCGGCAGCCTTAATGATTCACTGCTGGAAAGTGAACTCTTTGGACACGTTGCAGGATCGTTTACAGGTGCTCATACAGATCGTGAAGGCAAATTTCTTCGCGCACATAACGGAACAATATTTCTTGATGAAATTGCAACGGCCTCTCCAGCCATGCAAGTAAAACTACTTCGAGTACTTCAGGATTTCGAATTTGAGCCTGTAGGAGGCGGACAGACACACCATGTTGATGCCAGAGTCATCCTTGCAACACATGAAAATCTCGAAAAACTTGTTGAAGACAAAAAATTTCGTGCTGATCTTTATTGGAGAATCAATGTAGTGGTGCTCGAAATGCCTCCCTTGCGTGATCGTCAAGATGACATTCTTCTCCTTGCAAAACACTTCTTGAGCCGTTCCAAAAAGATGGTCACGCGTGCCATCGATGGTTTTTCCTCTGCGACGGAGGAACTTCTTGTACATCACCCATGGCCGGGAAACGTGCGAGAATTACAGCACGCTGTTGAACGAGCTGTCCTCCTTGGAACAAGTTTTCAGATTGAACCACAGGATCTCCCAGATTCTTTTGCGAAAGCATCAACACCACCCAAGACGTCACTTAAGCAGGCTCTTGCTGACCCCGAGAGAATGCTCATCCTTCAAGCACTCCAGAAGAATGGTTGGCGTCGTGATGCGGCGGCAAAAGCACTCGGAATAAACCGAACGTCGCTATATAAAAAGGCGAAACGACTCGGCATGGATTTGGCCTCACTGGCGAGCCAATACACGTGAGGGAGCCTCGTGAAGCCAGGTAGACCAACTCCTAAGGTCTTCTTCTAGGCTTTTCTTTGGCACCCCGCTTCAAAAATACGTCTTCTGCGGTCATACTAGTTTCTTCGTTGCAAAACTGCTGTCTGCTGTGAAGGAGCTTATCAACATGAAGAGGAACCTGAGTAT
>CAXFJI010000328.1:0-3540 GCA_964003275.1 uncultured Planctomycetaceae bacterium | reverse complement strand
ATCAAGTCTCGTGTGATGGTTGGAGATCTGAACGCATAGGTGGAGTGCTGAAGATAGCGTGCGAATCGACTCTTTCTATGGATCTTTCCTGTAGTCTGTTGTTAACGTTCTTCTACTTCAAACTCGATATCAGGATTAGATTTCAAAATAGCAACGGTCTCGCTATCAATGCTCTGTAAGCCATGGAGCATTAAGAAGCCTTTGTGTTTGACGAGTGCCTTCGCAACGTCAGGCGTGATTGAGGAAAGGCCATCGAGTGACAAGGATAAACCGGCATGTTTTGCGAGAGACTCAGCAACCTCAGTTGAAAGTGATCGAACGCCATTGAGAGATAACCAATCCTCATGCGCTTCAAAGGCTTGAGCTACTTCAAGTGATAGGGAGTCCACGCCATTGAGGTGGAGCCACCCCTCGTGCTTGGCTAGTGCAACAGCCACCTCGGGGGAGAGAGACGTCAACCCATTAAGCGAGAGCCAGCTTTTGTGTTGTGATAACACCTCAGCGACCTCGCTGTTGATGGATGTCACGCCATCAAGCAACAGCCAGTCTGCGTGCTTGACGAGCGCCTTTGCCACATCCGGGGTAATGGATTGGAGGTCGTGGAGACTAAGAAGGCCGCCATGCTTCGCAAGTGCGTCAGCAACTTCGGGGGTTATTGAAGTCGGGCCGGCGAGGAAGAGAAAGTCACTGTTGGCGACCACCAATTCGTTTGCCTGCTCTACTGTGAGAATCTGCTCGTCGCTTTGGTCCGGAGACTCACTCGCCGCGCAAAAGACACAGAAAAAGATTGATGCTGCAACTGTTCCACATCTCATAACAGAATCTCCGAATAGAGAAGTGTAATACACGCTGAGTGAAAAGTGAATGTTTTGAAAAACCGTAGAGTACACTTGCCGTAGTAATTGGATGCATGCATTCGGTGCAGGCCTTGCATGAATTTGGGTGAAGACCACCACATTCTCTCGAGTCTTGAGCATATTCCTGTTGCGAGCATCACAGCGCAATTATAGTCGAAGGTCCATTTTTAGACTGAGAGTGGTTGAGTCTGGTCCATGAAGGCTTTTCTGAGGGGCGTGCGATCACGAGGATTGTTTGCATGAGAGCACTTTTGGTATCGATGTGCTCAAATGAAGTGTTGTAGGCTAATGAAAATACTTGTTCGATGAGGCAGAGGGATTGCATCCAATGCGAAGTGCGTCATTTTTCTTGATGGTGGTGCTAGGTATGGTCCAAGGATACTCGCAGACAGATTCACCGTGGAAGGCGAGTCAAACGGCGGTTGAAAGATCGTCGCGCAGGCAGGATTTCAACTTTGAAGAGTCACAGGTGCCAAGCTATACGCTTCCTGATCCGTTGGTTTTTGATGACGGATCAATCGTTGCAACTCCAACGCAATGGGCCGGTGTGCGTCGAGAAGAAATTCTCAATCTCTTTCGGGATCGGGTCTATGGTCGTCGGCCAGAGACGCCCTATGTGATGGAGTTCAAGCAGATCAATACCGTTGACAATGCAATTGGAGGAAAAGCCATTGGTCGAAGCATGATTGCTACCGTCCTGATCGGCTCGCGATCATATTCCTGGCCGTTTGTTCTTTTTGTTCCACGAAAAAATGAGCAGCCCGTGCCGGCCATTATTTTTATTAATAATCGGTACTTCGTTCCGTTGGAGAAAGCAGCGAACGAGTACGATCCTTTTTGGTCTGTGGAGCAGATTATTGATCGTGGGTACGCGACAGCCTCATTTCATACGTCGGATGTCGATCCGGATAAAAAAGATGGTTATGCGGATGGACTGAGGTCATTTTTTGCCAATGGGAAGGCTCCTGAAGACACTGCATGGCGAAGTTTATCCGCGTGGGGATGGGCCGCGAGTAGAATTCTTGATTATATGGAAGTCGATAATGCAATTGATGCAAGTCGTGTGGCTGTTGTGGGTCATTCCCGTGGTGGCAAGACATCTCTTTGGGCAGCAGCAGAGGACGTTCGTTTTGCCATTGCGTACAGCAATAACTCTGGGTGTGGGGGCGCTGCATTATCGCGCCGGGTATATGGGGAAACAGTAGCCCGTATTACAACGAACTTTCCTCACTGGTTTAGTGCAAAATTTGCCACGTATGGTGGGCGAGAGAATGAACTTCCTGTCGACCAACACGAATTGATGAGTCTGATCGCGCCTCGAGGAATCTATACAGCCAGTGCAGATGAAGATCTCTGGGCAGATCCGAAGGGTGAATATACATCACTGGTGAAAGCTTCACCTGTTTTTTCACTGCTTGGCAAGTCATCGATTACTCAAATCGAAATGCCACCACTGAATCATCCACGTGTTGTGGGACAAACTGGCTATCACATTCGATCAGGCGGGCATGGGCTGAAAGATCAGGACTGGACGTGGTTCCTTGATTTTTCGGATACGTTACTAAAAAAGTAAGTATGCTCTCGTCCGACGTCTTGACCGATAGCTATTGCTTCTTGTGGTTGTGCATGAATGTTAAGGCGATGGAATCGGCCTTAGACCGAAGAGCATTTTGAAGAATGTGACCTTCTCCCTGTACTTCGCAGATGGCAACGGCAATGTCATTTTTGTTCGTGTAGGTACGAAGCGTCATAGTGTTGCCGTATCGCGCAGTAATGGGATCAGGAGTGCATGCAAGGAACGTTCGCCAAATGTCTATTCGTTCATCACTCGAATACATTGTGATCTTTGGTGTCGTTGAGCCATGAAAGCTTTTGTCCCGGTCCCCAATGACCTGCAGGATAGAGGTCTGTGTCGTAGCGCCATCTGGATCATGCGCTCCCTTGGCCATTCCACAACTCATTGGACAGATGGCAGCAAAAAGTGAGGATTCTTTTGCAAGACGGTAGCAAAAGAGTCCTCCGCTTGAGTGTCCTGTTGCATAGATTGCCATAGGGTCTGCGATGCCATAGGAAATCAATGTCTTCACAATGGTCCGAACAAGACCAACGTCATCATGATCAACAGCATGAAAACCATCCATGAAATTCCATTTTGCAAGAGGCTGTACGGCTTCAACACTGACCAACAGCATATTGTGTTGAGTTGTCAGTGGTGCCCATCTTCTTGCCTGCCCCTCGGCACGTCCACCGGCTCCATGAAAGCAAAGCAGTACGGGGTAGATGGAATCTTTCTCAAAGTCATGTGGAGTGACGACCAGAAGACGGCGTGACTGGTTGTCATGCTCAATGTGAATTTCATTGAGGCTCGTTCGGAACGTGCTGGGATCTAGGGAGGGTATGAGACGTGTGTCAGTGTCATCGCATTGAGCGAGAGGTGACTGAAAGAGAAGTGCAAGTGCCAAGAAAGCTGAATAAGAGTTTCTCATGATGCCGACATTTTCCTTCAGGTGCATGTTCAGAAAGGATGTGTGTGAGGTCCATCAAATCATGAGTCTACATGAACCAGTGGTGTTTGGCATGCAAAGGACATGCAGGTTTATCAAGGAGCAGGCCTTCACAGGCAGCTGTTCTTCGTGGAGAAAGAGAGGCGGGCTTCTTCGGCAAGGATAGAAGTGTCTAGATG
>CAXFJI010000327.1:0-3546 GCA_964003275.1 uncultured Planctomycetaceae bacterium | reverse complement strand
GCATACCATGAGTACTGCACACCTCTCCGCAATGCTTCAGATACTGCATGTCAGCTACTTTGGCATTATACTGTAGAGATCGGGCAGGGGACCTTGATGTCAAACATATGGACCATGCAACCGTACGCCGAGCAACCACCACCACCTCTCAACTGGAGTCAATTTGAAGAGACCTATGGCAGATCCAACTACCACACATATCCACGTTTTGAAGAAAGCAACCTATCGTCATCTCATTGACAGCCCTCCTCAACTCGCCGTTTTGCCGTGGGGTGCAACTGAAGCCCATAATTACCATTTGCCCCACGGTACAGATATCTTTGAGGCTGAGTCTATTGCTGAAGAAGCAGCCCGTTTGGCCTATGAAAGGGGTGACAGGCCTGTCGTACTCCCGTGTATTCCATTTGGGAACAATGCACAGCAGCAAGATCAAGCCGCGACCATTCATCTCTCTACACCAGTCGCCTACGGCCTTCTGAAAGATATCGCGGCAAGTCTGACTCGACAGAACATTGACAAACTCCTCCTGGTCAATGGTCATGGAGGAAATGAATTTAAGCCTCTCGTCCGAGATATTATGCTCGAATTTCCCATCGTCATACTCGTAGTGGACTTCTGGAAAATTCGACTCGATGCCATGGCTGAAATCTTTTCAGACCCTGGCGATCATGCAGGAGATCTCGAAACGTCACTGATGCTCCATCTCCAACCTGAGCTTGTACACATGGAGGCAGCTGGTCGAGGCAATCGACGTCCATTTGGTTTTTCATCAATGGGTCCGTGCGGCGCATGGACGCCACGACCATGGTCACAGGTACATCCCGATACTGGAAGCGGAAATCCAAAAGGAGCAACTGCAGAAAAAGGTGCCGTCTACTTTCAGCGCGTCACAAAAGAACTATCTCAACTGATCACTGACTTTATCGCGAGCAGTGATATCACTTCGGCCTAAAAAGCTGCATAGGACTCTCGTGCGACTTTCTGTCCAACAAATGATTGAACAAGTCATACAAGGATCTGTTCAACAATCCGCGCTGGGAGTACGCCGGTAAGTTTTTGGTCAAGTCCCTGAAATGGAAATGTAAATCGTCTGTGATCGATGCCCAGCAAATGCAGCATGGTTGCATGCAGATCCCGTACATTGACGACATCATCAACTGCGTGATAGCCAAGTTCGTCAGTGGCTCCGTACGTCATCCCACCCCTGACACCTCCTCCAGCCAACCACATTGAAAAGCCCTTGATGTGGTGATCACGACCAGGCCCTCCTTTTCCTTGAAACATGGGGGTCCGACCAAATTCCCCACCCCAGATGACAAGTGTTTCATCAAGCATGTCCCGTGCCTTGAGATCAGCAATAAGTGCATACGCCGCCTGATCTGTCAATGAGCAACACACATTCATATATCGTGCTAAGTCACCATGGTGATCCCAGCCACGATGATACAGTTGAATAAAACGAACACCTCGCTCTGCAAGCCGACGTGCCAACAAGCAATTTGATGCAAACGAACCATCGCCTGGTTTTGCACCGTACATCTCCAAGATATGCTGAGGTTCATCCGATAGATCCATCAGCTTTGGAACGGATGCCTGCATGCGAAATGCCATTTCATAGGCCCGGATCCGTGTCTCAAGGTCTGGATTCAAAATAACGCGGTTACGATACTCGTTGAGCCTATTAATTGATTCAACCACCCTGGTCTGTTCTGATACGCTGATACCTGAAGGCCGTCGAACGTAGTGCACCGGATCACCTGACGCATTGAATTCCACTCCCTGAAAACGCCCTGGCAAAAAGCCTGAGGACCATTGACGCGAAGCAATGGGTTGTGGATTACGGCCACCAGTACTCGTGAGCACGACAAAACCTGGCAAGTCATGGGTTTCTGCGCCTAATCCGTACGTCACCCAAGAGCCCATAGAAGGTCGCCCACTGATTGCCGTTCCCGTATTGATGAATGTCTGCGCTGGATCGTGATTGATTTGCTCCGTTACCATCGAACGAACAATCGTAATATCATCTGCTATCTTTGCAGTCCATGGCAGGAAGTCGCTGATGGTCTGTCCACTTTCTCCGTACTGTGAAAAGTTTGTGAGGTGCCCCAACACCTTGAGCTTTTGTCCCTGTAGCTGAGCGATGGGCTGACCTTTCGTGAAGGACTCTGGCATTGGCTGACCATCACGTTTTTTCAATTCTGGTTTGTAGTCGAATGTTTCAAGGTGTGACGGCCCTCCTGACATACAGAGAAAAATGACTCGCTTGGCTTTCGAAGGGAAGTGGGGGAGATTACGCAGACCTTGTTCTGCAGTATCGGCTGAATCATGGATCAAGGTACTCAGTGCAGCAGCACCGAGCCCGAATGCTGACTGCCCTAAGAATGTCCGTCGTCTCAATTGTTCAGCACGGTCTGTATTCATCATCTTCATCAATTTCGGGTAATTGATTCATCCAGATTAAGCAGTGTTCGCGTCAGTGACATCCAGACAGCTGTATCTTTTTCATCAAGATGTTTGTCTGGATCAGAAATACCTATTGTGATTGTCTTTTGTGCAGAGGCTCTATCTGCATCGCGGTACGAAGAGGCCAGCAATTCCTCGCATGTGGCCATTTCATATTGATCGGGCTTTCTGGACAGCACAACTTCAAAAGCGTACTCGATCCGCTCACGAGTTGAGTGGGCATCACTGCTGAGAATACGCTCAGCAAGACCTCGAGCAGCTTCAATAAACGTGGGATCATTAAGCAGCACAAGTGCTGCTGTCGGAGAGTTTGATCGTGCACGTGCAGCGGTGCATTCCTCCCGTGATGGTGCATCCAAAGCCTTCAGCATAGGGTGCAGAAACTGTCTTTGCCAATGCACATACAGACCACGTCGAAACTGGCGGCCATCTGTGTGGGGCTTGTAGGTTCGAACCGGAAAATTGAGATGCTGATAGTATCCTTTCGGCTGGTATGGCTTGACGCTTGCTCCACCAATCTGAAGGTTGAGAAGGCCACTCACATAGAGGGCATTGTCGCGAATACATTCCGCAGGAAGTCGATACCGCGACTGTCTGGAAAACAGACGATTTTGTGGGTCAGCACGAAGTTGCAACTGAGTTGGAGTCGATGACATGCGATAGGCTCGACTCATGACAATGGTTCGGAGAACACTTTTCACATCCCAACCGCTTTCATAAAAAAGAATAGCCAGTTGGTCAAGCAATGCCAGATTGGACGGAGGTGATCCCTGACCACCAAAATCATCAAGAGATCGTGACAGCCCTTCTCCAAACAACAAATACCAGAATCTATTTACAAACACCCGCGCAGTCAGTGCGCCGATCCCTGAATCGGTTCGCGTAAGCCAGTTTGCAAGATCAAGACGATTCGGACGTTTCCCATCATGCACAGGCACCGTCCCCAAAAAATGAGGAACGGCCGCTGACACAACCGCACCACTCTCGTCGAGCCAATTACCGCGTGGGAGCACCCGCATTTCACGGGGCTCTTTCGCCTCCGTTACCATCGTAAGCGTTGCCTGCGCATCAAACTCATTTCGC
>CAXFJI010000326.1:0-3550 GCA_964003275.1 uncultured Planctomycetaceae bacterium | reverse complement strand
GCTTCCTGTTCTTCGTCAGCAAGCGGCCCAGGCACTTCGACGTGACATGCTGATTTTCAATTCACTTGGGCTATCACTTGCTGTTGTACTGTCGGCCACGGTTGCGCGAAGTCTTCGTTCCACTGTTGTAGCATGCGTACCACCGTTCATTGGGGCTGTTTGGGCAATGGGCATTCTTGGCCTCACGGGAATGCCAATCAACATCCTCACCTGCGTTGTACCATCACTCGCTCTTGTTGTGGGAACCTGTGATTCCATCCACTTCATTGAAGATATGCGCCGAAGTATTCGACGGGGATTGTCTCCATGTGATGCTTCTTCGA
The DNA here is from genome assembly GCA_964003275.1 of uncultured Planctomycetaceae bacterium. GTDB lineage: Bacteria > Planctomycetota > Planctomycetia > Pirellulales > UBA1268 > CACORA01. The sequence continues at coordinate 3,227 of CAXFJI010000326.1, read as the reverse complement.
ATGCTCTGATGAAGGTCGGTACTGCCTGCGGGATAACGAGTCTTGTGACCGCCGTCGGCTTCCTGTCTCTTGCTGCAGCACGTATTGAAGCGGTTCGAAATTTTGGTCTTGCCGCCGCCGCCGGAGCAATCGCGAGTTTTGCTGCGGTCTCACTGCTAACACCACTCATTGCCTCAACTCGTTTTTTTGAAGGACTTCGACTCGGTCAATCATCACGTCTGGCCAGTCGACTAGCCATGACGCTTACCTCGTTTTCAGTACGTCATGCTCGCCCAATTGCTCTAGCAGGAATAGTCACGACAGTGATCTTTGGAATGATCGGGGCCAACGTTGACGCCGACAATCGCGTTATTGATGCCCTGCCTCGACACGCCAGCGCCTCCCAGGCTCTCGCACAGGTCGATGCTGAGTTTGGTGGGGCAATGGGAGTGGATGTTGTTGTACGTTGGCCAGACACGACATCTTGGAAAGACCAAGAACTTGTGAACGCTCTTGACGAGGTGCATGCTGTTCTCGCAGAAGCTGGGAATATCGACCGAGCCATTTCCTATGCAACCATTGCCGGTTCATTGCCGCCACGCGCACGTCGACGAATTAAGGCAACTTCGGTCAATGACATTGTTGACCCCGAAAACCAAACTGCTATTGTACGCGCACGTGTCGAAGATCTTGGATCACGAGCACTTGAGAGTGCCTACAGTCGCATTGAAACTGAGCTCTCGAGACTCTCTTCAGAACATCCAGGATGGCAGTTTAATCTGGCGGGCATGTCCGTTGTCTCGGCAAGAAATATTCGTCAACTCGTCCGTGACCTTGGTGCGAGCCTGTTTCTTGAGGTGGTCGTCATCGGCGGCATTATGGCCCTTGCGTTTCGCTCTCTCGTTACTGGAACGGTCAGCATGCTACCAAATGTATTTCCTCTTTCAGTTATTGCGACTGTCGTTGTGCTCTCGAATAAATCACTCGATCCGGCAACAGTCATCGTCTTCAACGTCTGCCTGGGACTTGCTGTTGATGATACGGTTCATATTTTGTCAGCACTCAAAAGAAACCAGAGAGATGGACTTTCAATGAAGACAGCCTTACAACGAGCAATTGTTGAAACTGGTAATGCGGTTGTCATTGGTGGCGTTGTACTCTGTGTAGGATTTGCAGCTGTGACAGTAAGCAGCATTCCCCTACTTGCAGGATTTGGTCGCCTTGCGTGCGTTGCTGTATTAGCTGCAACCATTGCTGAACTTATTCTTTTACCTGCAATCGTGGTTGTCGCTGACGAGATCCGGCAAAGATTTGAAATGGGCATGACAGGATTGGCACATCAATCACTCAGCAACCCAAGTGAAACTCATCCTGCAAGCAACTTGCGAAGCACATAGGGCAGGATGCCACCAGATCGAAACTGATCAAGTTCTACCGGGGTATCGATCCTCACCACACATGGGATATCGAGAACAGAACCGTCAGGTCGTGTGGCTTTGACGGTCACTGTTGCACGAGGAGAAAGATCCTCAAACGGGATATCAAACACCTCTTCTCCTGTGAGCCCAAGCTTCTGCCAAGACTCAGGAAGGACCAGAGGCAACACGCCCATGCCCACTAAATTAGATCGATGGATACGTTCAAAACTTGCAGCAAGAACAGCTCGAATCCCAAGGAGCATCGTTCCTTTTGCAGCCCAATCACGAGAACTTCCTGTACCGTACTCTGCTCCAGCGATCACGACCAATGGCGTGCCAGCATCCTTGTATTTCATCGCCGCATCATAGACGGGCATGATCTGGTCACCAGGCAGGAACCGTGTCACGCCACCTTCCGTCCCAGGTGCAAGAAGATTTCTAATTCGAATATTGGCAAACGTCCCACGAGTCATGACTCGATCGTTCCCGCGACGAGCACCATAGCTATTGAAGTCAGATGGGTTTACCCCATGATCGACAAGATACTGCCCTGCTGGACTACTCTGTGCAATGCTGCCAGCTGGTGAAATATGATCTGTGGTCACACTATCACCCAACGCAAGGAGCACTCGAGCCCCCCGAACACTCACAGGTGGCTTTGCGTCAATCGTCAGATCAGCAAGAAACGGTGGCTGCTGAATGTAGGTACTTGCCTCATCCCAGCTATACAGTTCACCGTCGCTTGTTGGCACCGCATTCCATCGATCATTGGATGTCCAGACATTTCCATAACGGCTCTGAAACTGCTCTGGAGAAACACTCTCTGAGACCGTTTGCTGCACTTCCTCGGCACTTGGCCAGATATCCTTGAGGAATACATCCTCCCCATTCGCCCCTTTTCCGATCGCCTCTCTATCAAGATCACGGTCAATCGTGCCCGCTAAGGCATACGCAACAACCAGCGGTGGACTGGCCAACCAATTTGCCTTGACGAGAGGATTCACTCTCCCCTCAAAGTTGCGATTCCCAGAAAGAACAGCTGATGCAACCAAATCACCATCCGTGACGGCCTTCGCAACAGGGGCAGGCAATGGTCCTGAATTACCAATGCAGGTCGTACACCCATATCCAACAGTTTCAAAACCCAGTGCATCCAGGTCTTTATTCAGCCCAGATTTAAGAAGGTAATCGGTCACAACGCGGGACCCGGGGGCAAGGCTTGTCTTCACCCATGGCTTCACGGTGAGCCCCTTCTCAACAGCCTTTCGGGCCACTAATCCTGCTGCAACCATGACACTTGGATTACTTGTATTTGTACAACTAGTAATCGCAGCAATCACAACAGAGCCGTGATGAATGGTCGATGACGTTCCAGCTCCAAAATCAACAGTTCCTTGAGCTTGCATCGCCTTTCCTTCAAGGGCAAATCCACGTTGATTTGCCGGCGCCTGTAATGCCTGGCCGAAGGTTTCCTTGATTGACGACAGCGGTACGCGATCCTGCGGCCGCTTTGGACCTGCCAGACTGGGAACAACAGACCCTAGATCTAGAGAAAGACGTTTTGTGTATTCTGGCACAGGAGCTTCATTCGTTCGAAAAAGCCCCTGCTCTTTCATGTATCGCTCCACCAATGACACATGATCATCTGAGCGCCCCGTCAGTCGGAGATAGGCAAGCGTCTCATCATCGACTGGGAAGAAACCCATGGTGGCACCATATTCGGGAGCCATGTTGGCAATGGTCGCCCGGTCTGCCAACGACATACCAGCAAGGCCTTCACCAAAAAATTCCACAAACTTACCAACAACACCCTCTTTTCGAAGTGCTTCA
>CAXFJI010000325.1:0-3558 GCA_964003275.1 uncultured Planctomycetaceae bacterium | reverse complement strand
TGTCTCCATCGTCCCATCTATTTGGTGATCAAGTTGAATTGACAGATGGTCGAGTTCTGGAAGGCCGGTTTGTTTTACTTCCAGGGGTTTCTGTCGACCCAAAGGCGGCCCCATCAGATTCTGTTGCTACATCCATACTTGTCTGTGACGATGAACTGACCCGCACAATGGTCTCGAAGCGTCGTGTTCGCAGGACAGAGCCTGGCCAAACAGGACCAATGATCGAGCAGATCGTTGTCCCTCAACGTGTTGCCAGAGATGGCCGGCGTGTTGCAGGGGTAGGTGGTATTTTGGAAACAACGTCTTTCGACGAGTATGGTCGTCGTATTCTGTCCTTAATGACGGCCTCTGGAAGGATCGATATCGTCCAAGGCATTACGACAATCACGCCTCGTTGGACACGACTTGAAACTATTGCGATGGAGCATCCCTATTTGCTCGACATGCGCATTGCAACATCCTCAGTTCCTCGAACGACACTCACAGAAATAATCGAACACAGCATTGACCCAAATGATGTTGACGAACGTCTACAGGTTGTTCGTCTCTATTTACAGGCAGAGCGATTTGACGATGCCCGACGTGAACTTGATCGCATCTTAGTTGATTTTCCTGACCTCAATGATCTCACGGCAGAGCGAGACGGGCTTGCGAACCTGATGAGCGCCCACTTCCTTGACGAGATTCAGCTTCGCAGTCGTTCCGGACAAGACCGTCTTGCAATGCATCTCCTTGAAACATTTCCTGCAGACCTTGCAACCGGAGTGACACTTGAGGCGATACGTGAAGAGAGAAATCGCTATGACCGGTCCCAGTCTCAAGCGCAGAAACTTGTTGATGCTTTCGAAAGTCGTGCAGCAAAACTTGAGGATGAGAATGACCGACAGGAAACCGAAAAACTGGTTGCTGAGATTCGTCAGCAACTCACGTTCAACACGCTTGAACGCCTCGCTACTTTTGAACGCGTTGGCCTCGATCCATCAACGCCCGTGGATCGCTCACTCGCGATTGGTATTTCAGGATGGGTACAGGGAGCAGCCAATGCGACTGACAATCTCAAACTTGCCCTCTCTACAGTCAATGTCCGCAATATCTTGCAATCGTATTTATGCAGTGAAGACATTGAAAAGAGAAAAGAACTCCGACGCCTGCTAGCTGAGGAAGAGGCGTTTGATGCTTCTACCCTTGCTTCAGTGGCACGTCTCATGCGTCCTCCGTTCAAACTCCCGGCTGAACAATCACCAGGTCTCTACAAACTCGATGTCCCATACTTCGACGGCAAGGAATCCACTCCTTGTCTCGTACAACTTCCCCGTGAATATGATCCACTCCGAAGGTACCCAGTCGTGGTATCACTGCATAGCAGATGGTCAACGCCTCTCAATCAGATCGAGTGGTGGGCAGGCATGCCCGGGCAGACTGGCGAGCGTATGGGGCATGCAGACCGTCATGGAACAATTATCATTGCCCCACAATGGTCGCGAGACGGTCAGGCAGCGTATGAGTATTCTGCACGCGAGCACGCTCGCGTTCTTGATGCTCTACGTATGGCAACAAAACATTTCTCATTAGACACGGATCGTATATTTATTTCAGGACATTCCGTTGGCGGAGATGCAGCGTGGGACATTGCTTTCTCTCACCCTGACTTATGGGCTGGTCTCATTGCCATTGCACCTTCTTCAGCCAAGTACATACCTCTGTACTGGAAGAATGCGGTCAACCTTCCTCTCTACTTCGTTGGTGGTGAACTCGATGCCGGTACATTTCAAAAAAACATTGCCGATCTCGACCGCTATTTCTCCAAAGGATTCGACTCAACGTACGTTGAGTATCGCGGCAGAGGCCATGAGCATTTTTCAGATGAAATTCTCAGGATCTTTGAATGGATGATCCTGAAAAAAAGGACATTCTTCCCGTCCGAGATTGAAGTCACCTCCATGCGGCCATGGGATAATTTTTTTTGGTGGCTTGAAATGGATGGACTCCCAGAAAAGACACTCGTCTTACCAGACGACTGGCCAAAGCCAAGAACGAAGATGCCTTTCACGATCACAGCAAAAAGAACTACAGGCAACGCAATTACTGTTCGCTGCGGAGCACGTCATGTCACTATTTGGGTGTCTCCAGAAATGGTTGAGTTTGGTCAACCTGTCACGATCACCCTTAATGGCCAGCGTCTTTTCAAAGGAGAAGTAACACCGGATTTGGACGTTATGCTCGAGGACCTCCGGCTTCGAGGCGACCGACTTCATCCTTTTTGGACGAAGTTTCATTCAGAATGAAACCTTCTCGTCAACATAAAACAGAAACCTTCGGTGACTTTTAGCGTCACTCTTTGGCATCTTGATAAAGATGGACGTCCTGCTGTGGGAATGGAATCGACACACCAGACTTATCAAATTCTCGCTTCACAGCAGCAGTTATATCCCAGTAGACAGTCCAGTAGTCTGCCGTTTTTGCCCACGGGCGCACGACATAATTTACTGATGAATCAGCCAATTCGTTCAGACGAATGACGGGAACTGGATGCTTGAGCACCAATGGATGCGAGTCAATGATTTGCTCAAGAATAGTCTGCGCTTTATCCGCATCATCTTGGTAACCAATGCCGAATGTAAGATCGACTCGCCGAGTCGAACTGGCTGTGGCATTTGTAATTGTATCACTCCCTATCTTGCCATTTGGGACAATCATTTTCTTATTGTCAAACGTCCGAATGGTAGTTGAAAGAATATTCATGGAATCAACGATGCCATGGACCCCACCTGCATCAACGACATCTCCCACATCAAAGGGGCGATAGGCAAGAATGACTAATCCCTGTGCAAAATTCGACAGTGTTCCCTGAAGCGCCATGCCAACCACGAATGCACTTCCTCCAATCAGAGCAAGAAGCGGGCTTGTATCGATCCCCAACGCCGAAAGTGAAACAGCAACACCCAGAAGAATGGTTGCCTGACGAATGACGTTCACAAGAAATGTACGGAGCAAAGAGGAAATACCATTTACTCTCCGAATGGCACGCTCCACAATTCTGCTAAGAAATTTTGCCAACATCCATGATGCAAATAGTATTGAGAAGAATCGCAGGATGTTTCGAATCCAGTGGAGTCCACCCTGCGATGAGAATAGCCAATCCTGCACCAAACTTATTGCAGCGCTCACAGTGCTCACAGTAACGCCAACATCACTTACAGCCGAAGCATAGAGCTGAAATTCTTTTGTATCTCCACCTTTTCGCTCCCACTCACTCAGTACGACTCGTAATCGATCTGTGAGCAATGCTTGCTGCTCCAGCAACTTTTTGAGGTCCGAGTTGGAGGATCGATCATTCTGAGACACCGAAGCCTGGATGTCACTGACTTCCTCAGCCTTGCGCCTCAGACGATCGCGCCAGACGACTGCTAACTTGGAAAGCTCTTCCGCCGTAAGTGGACGCACGCGAGCCTTCAGTGCATCATGAGATTCAATAGTCTTGTCATCATCAGACACCTGTACCGGCGTCGCTATCTGCTGCCCAGAACGAGGGACCTCGTCACCCTGGACAGAGCGAAA
>CAXFJI010000324.1:0-3587 GCA_964003275.1 uncultured Planctomycetaceae bacterium | reverse complement strand
TTGCATCAAGTTTTCTCGGGGGTGATGTGAAGGTACGCTTTCGCCCCTCATTTTTCCCTTTTACCGAACCAAGCGTCGAAGTTGATATGGAGTGGGGGGGACGATGGATTGAAATGGGTGGCGCTGGCATGGTCGATCCCGCCGTATTGGAGGCGGTTGGCTATGATCCCGATGCAGTGACAGGTTTTGCCTTTGGACTTGGTGTCGAGCGGATTGCTGCTCGTAAATATGGTGTAGCTGATATACGCGATTTTTATCGTAACGACGTTCGATTCCTTCAGCAATTCTGAGCCGCAATGATTCTTTCTCGAAACTGGTTGGCAGATTACGTTCACCTTGATGCTCCGACAGAAGAGGTTGTGGAACGACTGTTAATGGCTGGGCTGAACCATGAGTCGACATCCACCCACGGGGGTGATGAAGCAATTGAAATAGAGGTTACGAGCAACCGTCCAGACTGGCTTGGGCATATTGGAGTTGCTCGTGAACTGGCAGTCTTATTCGGCAGTGGGCTTGCTATCCCGGATCCTCAGCCTCGTGAAGAGGAGCCTTCTGCGAGTAGTAGTGTTTCGATCAGCCTTACCGCATCTGATATGTGTCCGTACTACTGTGGTCGAGTCATTCGTGGTGTGAAGATTGGCCCGAGTCCACAGTGGCTCATCGACAAACTTGCAACTGTTGGAGTGACAAGCGTCAATAATGTTGTCGATATTACAAATTATGTGATGCTGGAATGTGGCCAACCACTCCATGCATTTGATCTTGATAAAGTACATGATTCTCACATCATCGTGCGACGTGCAAAGAAAGACGAAGAATTTCTTGCAATCAATCACAAGACATATTCGCTGACAGAGGAAATGTGTGTCATTGCTGATACAGAGAGGCCGATTGCCCTCGCAGGTGTGATGGGAGGAGCAGATTCAGAAATTAGTGATTCAACAACAGATGTTTTTCTGGAGTCTGCACAATTTGCCCCACTAGCTGTACGCGCAGCAGCCCGTGGACTGGTGCTGGCGAGTGGTTCTTCCTATCGGTTCGAGCGAGGTCCGGATCCTGCTGCTGTTGAGTGGGCAAGTCTCCGTGCGGCAGCCTTGATACTTGAGATAGCTGGTGGCACTCTCTCAAGTGGCATTGTCGAGGCAGGAACGTTGGCCTGTTCACCAGCATCCATCGACTTCCGTCATCACCGTGTGGAACAGGTGCTCGGCATCGATGTTCCTTTGGCTCGGCAAAAGAAAATTCTGCAGGATTTGGGATTTATCTCGGAAGAGAGTCATGCCGAAGCGTCTCGCTGGCTGGCCCCGACGTGGCGAAGGGATGCATATAGAGAGATCGACCTTATCGAAGAAGTTGCCAGAATTGAGGGCTATGACAAGGTTCCTGAAGATCAGGCGATATCTGCAAGGCCTGTTGAATTGTCTTGTACGGAGCGAGCTACTCGGGCTGTTGCGGAGGTGTTGGTTGCTGCCGGTTTCTGTGAAGCGATGACTCGAAGTGTTGTGACAGAAGCGTTTGAAGTTGTCGAAAGCCCCTGGACAGCATTGCCACCCTTCGTTTGTCGTCCTGCACTCATTCGAGGTGCTGACCGGCTGCGTCGGACACTTCTCCCAAGTTTGTTAGATGCACGCCTTGCATCGTTATCAGTCGGTGCACCGCACGCAGAGCTTTTTGAGATTGCTCATGCATACCTTCCATCTCCTTCTGAAAACAATGAGGCTCCTCGAAGTCAATCGCCTGCTGAAGAACCACTTCTGGCATCGCTTGCGACGGAAGGCGATTATTTTCGTGCAAAAGGGCTTGCAGAAGAGATATTCAAAAAACTTCGAATAGGCGTTGTTGATCAAGAAAACGGTCAGCGTTCTTCCATAGAATATCGACCCATCCAAACCGAGCTCCTCGAGTGTGGAAGGGCAGCGGAGGTGGTTCTGCACCGTGCTGAGGATCTGCCGGTACGTGTTGGTGTACTTGGGGAGGTAAGCGAGAAGTCATTGAAAATGTTTTCACAGAGTGGCCCGGTCTCGGTGGTTGAACTTCGAATTGACCTTCTCGATTTTGCAATTTCTGAAGAACGAAAGATTGTTCGTCCGAGTGACTTTCCGGCTGTGGAGAGGGACATCAATCTGGTTGTGAGTGACGAGATCTCCTGGGCCGATATTTCAGCAGCTATTCATGCTGCGGCGGAAGGGCTACTCGAACAGTGCCGTCTTGTGCAGGTTTGGCACGATGTGGAACGGCTTGGGGAAGGGAAGAAAAGTGTCGTCGTAGCACTTCGCTTGCGAAGCTCTGAGGGAACGCTTTCTGGTGAGGAAGCGAGTCGCATCATGACATCCATACTTGACGAGTGTGCCAAGCGAGTGGGAGCAGTGCTTCGCTAAAAAATGTGTTAGCGATCAGCGTACACGCGAGTAACTTCTTCCTTGGTGATCGGAGTTGTGTGCTCGTCGCTCGTCAGTTGAACCTGGATGCGATGATCCCCTGCGCGTTGTCCGCGAATCTGGATTTTATAGATGGCTTCCTCAGTTGGTACGAGGGTTGTCAACGGGTCAAAGATGACAGTGAGATTTTCGATACGGTGTCCAGCTGGACCACGCGCGTCGAGGGGTTCAAGGTCTCCTAGCAACGTTGCCTGGAGTCGAACGCCACTAGCAGGCTTCGTACCTTGATTGCCAACTCGGATGACATATTCCGTCTGCCCTCCGACTTCAATAGGATCTTCACTGTCGGTAATTTGAAAAGCGAGGCTCGCGAGGCCTTCAACCTCAATTTGATTGGCAATCTGATCTGAGAGTCCAGCAGGATTCCGGGCTGCTGTGATCATTTTCTGTGGTCCAAGAGCAACTGGCATGACGACCATTTCGACTGTGCCTGTTTTTCCTGCCGGCAATTCTTCTAGACTCCAAAGCACACGGTGGTGGCGTTCGTCGTAAAATCCAGTGTTATTGGCTCGAACAAATTTCATGCCAGGTGGAAGTTGGGAAGCGAGTTCCACATCCATCGCTGGCGCAGTACCTGTGTTATGCATGGTGATTTTACAGACTGCAGGTCGTTGTAAATAACGACGTCCTGGCATATCTGCTGCAAGTTCAAGCATCGGAGCAGTGATTTCTAATGGGATAGACGTTTCCGCTTTAAGTTGTCCATCAGCACGTGCAACAACAGTCATGGCATGAACGCCTGGTGAAGCCGACTTCAGGGCAAGGTCAATGGTGCGACTTTCTCCGGGATCCAAACGACCGACATCAAATTCGAGTTCACTTCCAGCAGGGTGTTGAACGCCTTCGGGGAGTGTTCCAACGATTATGATCCCGGTGGAGGTTCCTGTTCCTGGGTTGGAAACAAGAATTTCAGCAGTTATATCCTCACCAATGAGAACCGGTTCCGGTGGTGAGGCTGACACGCTCAGAGCGGGTCTGGTTGCCCGTGATCGCATGGTTGCCTCTGCACGGAATGTCACGCTTGCAACACTCCCAATTTCACCTTCTGCTTCAGGCATCACTTCCATGGCAACCTTGGTACTCGCTCCAGGTTCCAGTTTTCCGATATGCCAGATGAGACCACCACTGTTGGTATCCGCGCTCATGGGA
>CAXFJI010000323.1:0-3599 GCA_964003275.1 uncultured Planctomycetaceae bacterium | reverse complement strand
CAGATTGTTCCACAATGTTCACTTCATTCCATTGCTGGTGCGATCAGTGTCGGTCTGAAAATGCACGGACCAAATATCGGTGTGAGTGGTGGTTCCTCCGCACTTTCTGAAGGTTTGCTGACTGCATGCACATGGCTTCTTCCGTCTGGTGAGATCGCATGCGACACCACATGGGTTGTGATAACCGGATGGGATGATGAGCCAACACTCGATGAAACAGGACTCCCAACGACAGATCCTATGTGCCGAAGTGTTGCCATTGGCCTCACTCGTTCAAACAACCGTTCTCAAGAACGTGAGGGGCTGTGCCTTGAATTTGATCCGTGTTTTTCCAACAGTCACGTCTCTCCTGGATCAGATCTTTCGCTTCGACAACTTGGTGATGCCCTATCGCAATGTTCTCTCACTGGGAATGACTCACCGTGGATACACCGATTTCCATGGGGGGGAACCGTTCGAATACTTTCACGAGAGTCAACTTCCTACAGGGAGGCTGCGTGATGATTGAACATGCTCACCAAAATAACACTCAGCGTGATTCTGTCGTCATCACAGGTATCGGAGCAGTGACGCCATTGGGGCACTCTTTTGACACTATTACTCAATCTCTTTTGTCTGGAACATCTGGAATTCAATCCATCGATCCCGGACCGTTCGCCCGTGACGCGACTCAATTTGCTGGTGCCGTTGGTGATATTCCAGTCCCTGCACATTCACTGACAGGAATGGAGACGACGACATTCAAATCTCTCCCACGTCTTGACCAATTCTGTATTGGTCCTGTCGCATCTGCACTTGAGGATGCTGCTCTTGGTTCAGATCGTACAACCATGCGTATTGGGCTTATTCTTGGTCTCGGTGCAGAGAATCTCAAGGCATGGGAAGAGGACTATCTGCATCACGGAACACAGGTTTTCCAGCCATCATGTAGACAAACACTTGCACAACAACTGAAATCTATCTTCAAACTCAATGGTCCCGCTGTGACGACAGCTGCAGCTTGTGCATCCAGTGGCTATGCCATTGCCCTGGGACGACAATGGATTCATGCTGGATGGGTCGACGCATGTATTGTTGGCGGTTGTGACACGCTCAGCCCAACATCTCTTGCAGCTTTTTATAATTTACGCGCACTCTCACGTCGTACTGATAATCCGACAAAAGCCTCTCGCCCTTTTGATCGTGATCGTGATGGATTTGTCATGGCAGAGGGTGGCACCTTTTTCATTTTAGAACGATTCACATCTGCACGGACGCGTCAGGCACGTATCTATGCCGAATTAGCGGGCATTGGCATGTCAAGTGATGCTTCTCACATGGTTGCTCCTTGTACCGATCCGAAACAGGCCAGTCGTACCATCTCAATGGCGATCGACGATGCTGGCATTTGTGCCAAGGATGTTGACTATATCAACGCTCATGCTGCTGGAACCCCCGTTGGAGATGCTGCAGAAGCTGGTGCTATTCGCATGGCACTCGGATCACATGCCGATCGCACACCCGTGAGTTCTACCAAGAGTATGTCTGGCCACCTCGTGAGTGGAGCAGCTGCATTCGAGGCCCTGGCCTGTCTTGCTGCTATTCAGCAACAGTCTGTTCCACCGACAATCAACCTTGACCATCCTGATGAGGGCTGTGAACTTGATCATGTTCCTCATGAGGCTCGATCCACACGTATTCAGGCGGCGGCAAGTAACTCATTTGGTTTTGGAGGATCAAACCTCTGCATTGTATTACGAGCCGCAGCCTAAACGAGCACATCAAAACGTCGACTTTCTAGAAGGAGTTTCACCATGCCAATCACCAATCCTCTTCCCGTTACAGTTCCTCAGATTGATAACATGCTTGCACATCTGGTTGATCACTGGCATACGGTTGAACCCAACCATGAAGAGAAAGGACTTGCCGGCAAAGTGTGTGACCTGCATCGCTTCAACTTTTTACTGTGGCACGAGGAAGATATCGCGCGCTCACCAGACGTAACCGATGAAAAAATTGCAAAAGTGAAGCGAGCAATTGACGGTTATAATCAATCACGAAATGACGCAATTGAAAAAGTAGATGACTGGCTCATTGACGAACTTGGGCGCCAAGGTGTTACTGCTGATACAGATGCTCCGGCCGCTACCGAAACCCCAGGCGCCGCTATTGACCGACTCTCCATACTCGAACTTCGTCGCTACCACATGCAGGAACAGATTGATCGCACTGATGCTGCACCTGAACATCGAGAGAAAGCTGCAAACCGAATGGCAATTCTTGATGTCCAAAGGGACCATCTTATTGAAGCACTGAGTCGATTACTGGACGAAATTTTCTCTGGACAACGGCCCCTTCGGGTATTTCGCCAAATGAAAATGTATAATGATCCTTCAATGAATCCCTATTTATATAAAACGAAAACGGCAGCGTAGTTCGTGCGTTGTTTTCAATCCGAATAATTCTTTTTGTTATTCTATGCGCCGTCTCGCTGTCTGGTCCGGTCCACGAAATCTTTCAACCGCGCTTATGCGAAGTTTTTCATCGCGTTGCGATTGTGTCGTAAGCGATGAGCCCTTTTATGCATCGTACCTTGCAACGACCGGACTCAGTCACCCTGGACGATCGGACGTACTCTCCAGTCAACCACAGGATTGGCAGGAAGTCGCTTACCAAATGGCTGAGGGATCAGCGCCAGTTGAGAAACCACTCTGGTATCAAAAACATATGGCCCAGCATATGGATAAAGCAATGCTTGCGCCATGGTTGGACCATCTCGAGCATGCTTTTCTTATTCGTCACCCTGCTCAGGTAATTCACAGTTACCTCAAGATATTCCCATCAATGACACTCGCTGAGACAGGCCTTCCGTGGCAGGTGCTTCTCTATAACCACCTCAGGCAAACTCGCAATCGTCCACCTGAGATTATTGATGCGCATGACCTGCAACTCCAACCTGAAGCAACACTTCGACGTTTGTGTCATGCATTTCGCATTCCTTGGAAGTCATCGATGCTGCATTGGCCAAGTGGCCCACATCCTCAGGATGGTGTCTGGGCGCCTCACTGGTACAAGAAAACATGGGAATCTACAGGGTTTACACCCACTGTTGTTGAGGACTCTTCACCGCCTCAACCGAACGTACCATTTTTAGATGAAGCCATTGCACTGTACGATCATCTTCTCTCATGCTCCAAAAGCGAAACCCAGCCAACGACCGACTGATCGTCAATATCAACGGCGCACTTTTGCCTCGTGATGAGGCCGGCGTGTCTCCCTTTGATTCAAGTGTTCAAAACGGTGATGCTGTCTGGGAAGGACTCCGTCTTTATGACAAAAGAGTATTTCGGCTACACGCACATCTTGATCGACTTCGAAAAAGTGCACACTTATTATCGTACGAAGGAGTGCCAGCTGACGAACTCCTGATCAGTGAACTCCGTCGCACCCTTGCTGCAAACTCAATGACAGATGGCGTCCATGTGCGGCTGACGGTATCACGAGGACTTAAGTATACAAGTGGTCTCGACCCAAGAATAAATCAGAAGGGGTGTTCTTTTTTTATACTTGCTGAACACAAACCGCCAGTCTTCGACAACTCAAAGGGAATCTGTCTCATC
>CAXFJI010000322.1:0-3603 GCA_964003275.1 uncultured Planctomycetaceae bacterium | reverse complement strand
TTCAGAATCATTGTGCCAGCCATAGGCATCTTTTGCTCCTTTTATTTCTTCAGATCCGAGAGGTGCACCATGCGCTGCATGGGATCCGGCTTTTTTGGGAGCGCCATAGCCGATCACACTTTTGAGAATAATAATTGTTGGCTTGTGCTGCTCATTCTTGAAGGCATGAAGTGCTTTTGTGATTGCCTGAATGTCATTGGCATCATCAACGTGCTCTACGTTCCAGCCCAATCCGTGAAATCTTTCTTCAATATTCTCACTAAAGGCTAGGTCGGTTTCTCCTTCGATGGTAATGGCATTGTCGTCGTATACCCAACACAGATTTGCCAGCTTTAGATGACCTGCTATTGAAGCAGCCTCGGCTGCAACACCCTCCATGAGATCACCATCACTACACAAAACATATGTGTCAAAATCAAATACAGTCTGATCATTCTGGTTGTAGTGAGCTCCCAGCCAGCGTGAAGCCATTGCCATGCCAACAGAATTGCCACAGCCTTGGCCTAGCGGTCCGGTCGTGGTTTCAATACCGGATGTCACGTGGTGCTCAGGATGTCCGGCGCAGACACTATTTAGTTGACGAAAGTTCTTTATTGAATCGAGTGGTACGGCAAGTTGTTCACTTTCTGGTGTTTTTCGTATGCCTGCTAGATGAATGAGTGAATACAGAAGCATTGAGGCATGTCCACATGACAGAATAAATCGGTCACGATTTGGCCAGTTGGGATGTACTGGATCGTAGCGAAGAAAATCCTTCCAGATCGTAAAAGCAACAGGCGCTAAAGCCATGGGGGTTCCTGGATGTCCACTTTTGGCAGCTTCAACGGCATCCATGGAAAGTGTTCGAATGGTATCGATCGATAGGCGGTCAAGATCTGTAGCTGAAGAAATTGACATTGAGACATCTCCTTACTGAGAAAAAAATTCGCAAGGAGTCTAACGCTTCACCGAAATTGACGTCTATGCGCTGTCGTCATGCACTTTCTGTCACTGTGACAGATGGCGACGATACTGCCGATCGAGCGATTCGTAGTCAGCCTTACACAAACGGGAAAGTGTATCAGGATTTGCTGATCCAGTATATATCCTCACCAGATACTCAATAAATGCCTCCCTATATTGACCGTTTGAACCAGTCATAAAAAAGTCAGCAAGTCCAGAAATCTGACTATAAAGTGGAGGAAGATCATCACGAGATTGAAAATCTCGGCGTCCCAGTCTTGTGAGTTGCTCAAGAGGTACATAATAGTCATCAAGAAGTAATCGTTGACGAGCTGCCGGTACTCTGCCGTTTTCGATACCGCCAACGGTCCAGCCGAAGTCAGTCCGCTGCAAACTTTCCATAAAACATGCCGCAGCTTCGAGTGCCCAAAACCCACATCGTTCACCAGCTAAAGGACTTGTGTTTCGCATTTCACCGAAAAGTTGATGCGTCGCTTCATGGCAAACAGTTGTTGAAGTACGATCCTCACCCTCAAAAAACCAACTTGTTCGAGAAGGATTCCAGTAAATTCCTAGCGTTTGACTTATTAGCGGCTCGAGCTTGCCCATCTCATGTATGTATTGCTGCCTGTTTGAAGTAAGCACGGCGTCAAATGACCTGCGTGTAGTTGGCGTTGCACGCCCTTCGAATTGCCGTTCAAGTCCAACGGGTTCCAATTGAAATGCTCCAAACACCTGACGCCAAATCTCAAATGTTTCTTCCATTTCGCTGGCCAATAATGCAGTTTGCTTGTAGCTTGCCGATGACTGAATCCTCCAATGATCAGAAAAAAATATTCGTGATTGATCAAATCGCTGTGGTCCATCAGTTTTATCAGAGGCTTGAACCCACATGCCACGAATGTAGCGTTTATTGTCTTCATAACGATTAAAATGTGACCGGGACAACCATCCAAAAGTCTCTGACCAGACTTCTCCCTTGTCGATTCGTTGAGCAACCTCTGGCCAGACCCACAGACCATTTCGTTGGACCCACCCTCCAGCAATACGGGCACCTTTGTGCGATGGGTTCTCCCGAAGTACTAAAGACAAAAGGCGAATCGCTTGATAGCTACGTTGAGTAAAATCGGGACCTATGTTGTGAGATTGAGCAGATCTCACGGCAAGTTGAAAGAGTGCCTCAGCTCGCTTCTCTCTTGCCCTTACAAAATCCTCCCAAATAGATGTCGCACGTGGATCAACAATTTCAGGAGGCTTGAGGATGGCATTGGGAATTCTAAACACATTAATCTGATCAGAAGGAACAGGTATGTGCCACTTCTTTATGATGGCTGCCAGTACAGGGAAATTCTCACGAAGTGCTCTTTGATTGAGTCCTTCAGCATCATCTGCCCACTGGGTTGCAAGATCTGCTTCACTCAGAGCAACGGAATCACGAGCAGACAACGGCAAAGAAAATCCAAACACCACGACAGCGATAATGATCGTTGTCGTTTTGGCATTGAGAAAAGTAGTAGACACAAACAGCCTGCAAGCGAAAACAGAATCTTGAGCAACTAACTCTCTTCAGCAAAAGCTGAATCAAACTGTTGTGTACTGGGTGAGAAATCAAGATTGTGAACAAATTCAGCTGCTTCAGCAGCCCCATGCTCACGATCCATTCCACAATCCTCCCATTCCACAGACAATGGTCCATCATAACCAATTTGGTTGAGAGCCCGAATAATTTCTTCAAAGTCAACGCCACCTCGACCAGGCGAGCGGAAATCCCAACCACGGCGAGGATCTCCAAAATTTAGATGACTCCCAAGAATACCCCCTCGTCCGTTGAGGGTGACGACAGCATCCTTTATATGAACGTGGTAGATCCGATCATGGAAGGTTCGAATAAACTCGACAGAGTCAACTCCTTGCCAGTGAAGATGACTTGGATCAAAGTTGAATCCAAACTCGTCACGGCGCCCGAGTGATGCAAGTGCTCGTTGAGCCGTCACGGTATCAAAGGCAATTTCCGTTGGGTGTACTTCCAAGGCGAACCGAACACCGCATTCTGCAAATACATCCAGAATAGGGTTCCATCGATCAGCAAATTCCTGAAAGCCAGCTTCTAGCATTGTTTCGGGAACAGGTGGAAAGGAATACAGTAAATGCCAAATCGATGATCCAGTAAATCCGTTTACAACGGAGACTCCGAGCTCTTTGGCGGCTCTCGCCGTTTGCTTAATCTCTTCTGCGGCTCGCTCATTTACTCCAGCAGGATCTCCGTCACCCCAGACATGTGGTGGCAGAATTGCTTTATGCCTCTCATCAATTCGATCACAAACAGCTTGTCCAACAAGATGACAGGAGATGGCATGAACTGACAAATCATGTTGTTCAAGAATATCTTTTTGTGCTGTGCAGTAGTTACTGTCCTCAAGTGCCTGAGTAACATCAAAGTGATCGCCCCAGCAGGCAAGTTCAAGTCCTTGGTAACCAAACTCACTGGCCTTTCGAGCAAGATCAACAATTGGCATGTCGGCCCATTGGCCAGTGAAGAGAGTTACGGGACGTGACATGAAAATGATCCTTTTGTTGTTGAGGGAATTGAGTGTTCACGAAGTGCCTTTAGTGTAAGCCCGAGTGCTCAAAGTCGAAAGGAGGTTATCGTCGTATGACGCT
>CAXFJI010000321.1:0-3605 GCA_964003275.1 uncultured Planctomycetaceae bacterium | reverse complement strand
AATGTCTTCTGTTGACAGATCTAATGCATCGAGAATGGTGGTCGAGCCAAACTGCTGGGTGAGATGGGAAATAGTGAGATTCATGAGGTACGAATAAAAAGAGAAGGGACCATCACGTTGCAGCGTTTGGCATGCGTGCGTGAGGCATAAAATTAATCGGTGTAAAAGGAGCCAAATGGCGTTTGTAAAAATGCATCTATCGTCAGTAGTATCTTAGATATGAGTAGCAAAAATGTTAGGACTCAAATTTAAATCGGATTTCGAGCCATCGGCCTGCCGCAGAGAGCGGAAGAGTCAGTAATAAATATCCGACAGCAAGTGGCAGATAACTTTCCAGTGTTGAATAGGTAAATGAATTAACCTCTTGTGCAGCCAAAGTAAATTCTGAAATTGCGATCACCGAAAGAAGCGAAGAGTCTTTGATCAGTGAAACAAGTTGTCCCGCAACAGGTGGAAGGACAAGGCGAATAGCTTGTGGGAGAATGACGAATCTCATTGTTTGCAGTGGTGACAGGCCAATTGACCGTGCCGCATCTCGTTGCGTGGCAGGAATTGCAGCCAATCCACCACGAAAGATTTCAGCCATGTATGCACCACTAAATAATGAAAGTATGAGAATTCCAACAACAAAACGATTTTCAAGACCGATTGCGCTGGCGACTACGTAAAAGCCTATGAGGAGTTGGACAAGAAGTGGTGTGCCACGCACAATCTCGACATACACCCGGCCAATCGCCCCAACGATGGGGTTTTTTGCCTGAAGAAGAAATGCTGTAAAGATTCCAATAAAACTGCTGCACACGAGGGCGGTAAGACTTATGCCAACGGTTGTGACCCAGCCTTGAATAAACTTCTGTCTATATTCCCATACCCCCAACCAGTTCCATGTGTAGTCGACTCTCATGAACGCCAAAGCAACTCCGGCAGTGAGAACCAACATCACAATGACATGTGCCAGCCATCGTGGCATCCTCTGATACCAGCCGTGCTTGTTGATTTGAGATGTATGAGGTGGTTGTGCTTGCGACATAGTGCTTAAAAGTAGAACGGAAGTCCTTCTTTCTTGAAATATGCCTTTTCCTCCGAAAGAAACTCATCTCCCAGTCGCTCAAAGCCATCTTTCTCTTTGAAGGCATCTAAAAATGCGTCTATCTCAACCTTCATTTCTTGATCTTGTGGCCGCAGCCCAATGGCCCATGTTTCTTCACGAAATGGTCTTAAGAGAGCGCGTGTTGTATTGAGATGACGTTTATGGTTTTGATAAATAGAAAGAGAGTCATAAATGAAAGCATCGGCCTTTCCCTGTGAAACTTCTAAAACAGCAGCAGATTCTTTGTCAAGAACCAAGATCTTTGCTTTCTCAAGTTCTTGAGAAGCAAACTGATGTCCTGTCGTACCTTTTTTGACTGCTATTGTTTGACCATCTTGGTCGAGGTCAGCGGTTGAATGAATGGGAGAATCTCTCGCCACAAGAAGTGCTAAACCAGTTGTTAGATATGGTTTTGAAAAAGCTATCGAGCGGCTTCGTTCGGGAGTTGCTGTCATAGAGGATATGATGCAGTCAATTTTTCCTGTCTTGAGCGCAGGGATAAGACCATCAAAAGTGATATTTTCAATGATTAACTCTCGGCTGAGGTGATCAGCAAGTGATTCGGCAAGTCGAACACTAATGCCCGTCGGACGCCCTTCCGTATCAGTCATTTCAAATGGTGGATAAGAGAGCTCCATGCCAACACGAATTGTGTTGGTATTGGGTGAGGGAGAACATCCTCCTAAGAACAACGTGATGAGCAATAATGATCCAATGAATCCGATTTTTGGTTTCATGTCGGCGTATCCTTTGTAACGCCCAAAGTCTAACCAAAAAACAGAGCACTCGCTTCGTATTAGAAGCGATAGGCTGTTCCAGCATTGAAAAAGAAGTTGGCGGCATCCTGCGTGAGCCCCCAGCCCATCCGGAGACCGAGTTCAAAGCCCTTTGTGATGAGGAAGTGGCAGCCGGGGCCTGCAAACGGTCGCACCGTATCATTCATGTGACCAGTTGTCCACGTACCAAACCATTCAGCATGAACCTCAAACTGCTCTGTCATTGGCATCCGAAGAGCCACAGACGGTTGCCAACGATTGAAGGTTCCCTCTTCACCTGCTGCATAGACATATCGGAAGGCAGCATCGAAGCGGTAGTAGTCAGGGAGTTCCCAGCCCCAAACCACTGACGCAACAGGTTCAGTATTCCAGACCTCACCTGCAACAGGAGTGAAGGCTTCGACAATAACAACACTTCTCGGCATCCATCCTGATTGTTCTGTCAGCCGTGTTTTGAGCCCGTAGAAAAGAGAGGTTTCAGAAGACAATGTGTCGCCTAAACCTTCGCCAGATTCAATAGCGGTGACAACATTTCCACTAGAGCCAATTTCTTGGTTTACTCCAAGCCGCAATTCAAATCTATCGGCTATACGTTTTCTAAAAAGAAATTCTGGGAAACTGTAGGTGTCGGGACCGCTTCGGACATCAATAAATGTGAAGGCGGATTCAAAAAGACTGTGATTGTCATCGACCAACGAGGTGGATGGTGTAAAGGCATCCCGATCGGCATCGATATCACGGACTTCACGACCATGTGCCACATGGCAGATGACAACAAGTAGGATAAACGTCGCTATGGTTGCACGGTTCAATTGAATACTATGAAACATGTCTTTTATGTTCTGCAACACGCATGATGACGAATCACTACACACTAACGTTCGTCTACGAACTGGACGAAACTTTTGTACGGACGGACAAAACTACGGAAATGTGGTAGTTGAGTTAAGAGAGAGAAGGAAAGGTGCGAGATATCTCTCAAGGGAACACAGATACCTCTTGTCTTATAAAAGAACCTACTGCCTGTCACCGAATAGCTTCTTTATGGTTGCTCAGTCGAATGAAATCCTGCAGCAATAAGAGAAGAGTAACCGGTTTTCATCGCACGAGCATCGTACCCGAGCTTCTGAAGAATTGATGCAGCGCGAAGACATCTCCCACCAGACAGGCAGTGGCAATAGATGATTTTACTTCTTGGTAATATGGTCGAAAGCTTTTTCGGCGATATACCACCTTCGAGATCGCTGAGTGGTAAAAGTTGAGCGTCGATAAGATGCCCTTCGTCCCACTCGTCAGGCTCACGAACATCGATCAGTCGTGCTTTTTGTTCGGCAATGTTTGTTTTGATATGCGCAAGTGAATCATGCGTGTGTTCAGCAAGGAGAGTATGGGCAGCGCTACCCACAACGAGGCTGAAGAGGATAGCTAAAGAACACGTTGCGGAATTGTTTTTCATAGATCGTCTGTTCCACGGCATTTTTGAAAGCACAACTGCCATTCCGCATGTATCGGTCATCCCAGCAAAGGCAAGGCCACACCCCACCAATCCAGCCATGCTTGCTCCGAGGAGCTTCGATGTTGCATCAGGACCGAATGCAGAAAGTGCTGCTCCAACCGCAACCAACAAGCCAGCTGTGATACGTACCTGTCGTTCAAGAGATATCATTCGTTTGCCACGATGGACTGGAATACCGGCTAACTCACAGCCTGCAGTCCCACCATCAATACTGATAACGTTT
>CAXFJI010000320.1:0-3608 GCA_964003275.1 uncultured Planctomycetaceae bacterium | reverse complement strand
CCGAGCAATTCGCACCGAGCGGTATCGAATGGTCGCATGGCAATCGCTCGGCGCGTCACAAAAGACAACAGAATACGAGTTGTATGATTATGAAACTGATCCACTAGAAACAACAAATCTAGCGGAGGATCACCCCGACGTTGTTGAGAAACTCAAAGCCGTTCTCGCAACCTACCCAAAGCCAGTTCCACGCACTCCAAAAAAAAATGGTGGTGACACGAAACTTCAGGTTCGTGTGCCTCATCCATCGACTCAAAATACATTCACCGAAACACCCACTGACCGTCGGCCCACTCCTGTGATGAGCGCCACCACCATCCGCGCTGGACTGAAGTCACATGACAAGCCTCTCTATATTAAAGCCGGCTGGATTCGTGATCCGTACATCACAATCGGCCCTGATCATTATTACTACCTTACGGGAACCCAGCCACACGAAGGTGATCCGAGGGAAGCACAGAATCCATACAATATTGGTTTAGGTGATGAAAGCATCGTCGGTCACCAAGTGCGAGTCTGGCGAAGCACCGATCTGATTGCATGGGAATCACTTGGTCCAATCTTTACGGTCGACCAAACAATGAAAGCAAAGAGTGGTAAGACTCCCAAAAAGCGATACATATGGGCTCCGGAGGTTCACTGGCTGAATGATAAAGGCCGTTGGGCACTGGTACATTGTCCGAAAGGACATTCAAGTCTTGCGTTAACCGATGGTCATAACCTCCGTGGCCCATGGACACATCCCATGAACGGCGCCTTAGGATCACGCCATGATCCATCAATCTTTACTGATGATGACGGAAAGCGATATCTCCTGTGGGCCAACACTTTCGTTGCACAACTCAGTGATGACATGACTCACTATACGAGTGATCCCGTTCGCATCGATCCGTCTGATTTTCGCCCTGGTCCTGATGGCAATCCTATCAATCGCATTGGACATGAGGGTGCGACAATGATCAAAGTTGGTGGCAAGTACGTTCACCTTGGTACAGCGTGGTCAACAGACCAGGGACGTAAGGGTTCGTATAATCTTTACTACTGCGTAGCTGACAGCATCACCGGACCGTATGGACAACGGAGATTTGCTGGTCGTTTTCTCGGTCATGGCACACCGTTCAAAGACAAAGACGGCAAGTGGTGGTGTACCGCATTCTTTAATGCCAATGTCCCACCGGAACCACTGAATGGAATCCAACAACGAAATCTTGGTGATAATGCTAGAACGATCAATGAACAAGGGGTTACGATTGTGCCGCTGGATGTTCATGTGCTGGATAATGGCGACATATACATCCGAGCCAAACCTGCTGAATATGCAACACCTGGTCCCGACGAAGCCCAAACGTTTGATGAGATGAAACCAACAGCGACACGCAACAAGCAGGCGAAATCGTGATGACATCGGGGCATCCATTCCTCAAGGCAACATACTTGTGCAAAAAATCGTTCGCAATGATCACCTTGTCATTCTACTCGTGCACACTCGCTACATGGTCCATATTGATAGATAGAACCGAGGCAAGGAACGTGTATGAACGAATCGTCCAAACTCTTCACAACATCACATGACCAACTAAGACCATGAGACTGTTTCTCCGATATGCTGTCATACCACTCGTCTGCTGCAGTCACCTAGCCTGCACAACCTTAAGTGCCAACCAACCAAACATTGTCGTCTATCTTTCAGACGACCACTCACAAGTTGATTCCAGCCTGTACGGCAATACAAATATCCCAACACCACAGTTCGAAAAACTAGCGGCTGATGGGATGACGTTTACACACGCATTTGTTGCATCACCGTCCTGCGCTCCCAGCCGAGCAGCTATGCTGACGGGGCTCATGCCAGCAAGGAATGGAGCTGAAGCCAATCACACATTTCCCAACCCTGGTACACATAGCTTAATTCAAGATTTACAAGTTGCAGGCTACGAGGTCGCCGCATTCGGCAAGGTTGCTCACGGCGGACCGAAGCATATTGGGCACTATGGATTTGATCATATTGCTAATGGGAAGCGGATTGATCAGGTCCGAACACAAGTTCTTCACTACCTGGAACACCGACAGAGACAGCAACTATCGAATGGTCCTCTTTGCCTGTTTATTGGCACGACAAATCCTCATGTCCCGTGGACAAGTCCAACCACATTTGATCCTGCGAAGGTCGAGTTTCCACCACATCACCTCGATACACCTTTAACTCGTACCCACCGCGCTGCTTATTACCAGGAGATCAAAGAGCTTGACACCTTTCTTGGCGAACTACGGTCAATCACTGCAGAAAAGCTTGGTGACAACACGCTTTTCATCCACACCAGTGACCATGGCTCACAGTGGCCGTTCGGAAAGTGGAATCTGTACGATTATGGCATCCGTGTCCCCTTCATTGCAGCTTGGAACGGCAGGATTGCCCCGGGTATCAGATCTGATGCAATGATCAGTTTAGTTGATGTGCTGCCAACATTAATTGAGTGCGGGGGTGGAGAAATTCCCTCCGGACTTGATGGTTTCTCCTTTGCAGATGTCCTGTTTGGAGAGGCTACTCAACATCGTGATGTTATCTTTGCGACGCACACGGGTGATGGTGTCAAGAATATCTTTCCTATTCGATGTATTCGCACGTGCCAATGGAAGCTCATCCATAATTTGCATCCCACGTTCGCTCACACCAATCATTCCGACTTAGATCGTAAGCCAATGGCCGGAGCATATTGGACCGAGTGGGCACACCTCTCAAAAGTTAACAAACAAGCCAACGATATCGTAAATCACTATTTTCAACGTCCTGAATGGGAACTCTTCAATGTCCAGAAAGACCCATGGGAACAAACGAATCTTGTCGATCAACCCCATCAGGCGGATCGTGTCAATGACTTGAAGCAACAACTGGCAGACTGGATGAGAGCGCAGAACGACCAGCAGCATGTGCATAGCGAGCCGAGACAGCTACACGATCGAGAGCGTTGGCATCCAGACTTTTTCAATACAAAAATGCCTGAGAAATAAACCCTGTTCAAATACGATCGATACGGAATGGAAACACTGATCAGATAAAAATACAATCGTCATTTCCTATGACGTGACAACGAGAAACAATTCCTTGCAGAACCGTTCTCTCTGCATAAGAATATGACTGAAACCCACATCATCATTTTTGTAGAATACCAATGAACATATCAATGCTCACCAGACCGTTACTTTTTTTGTTCATAATAATCTATGTTGTCCAGCCTGTCTGTGATGCTGCACAACCAAATGTTGTTGTGATTATCAGTGATGATCAAGCGTGGTCCGATTATGGTTTCATGGGGCACCCATTCATTCAAACCCCTCATTTGGACGCGCTTGCTGATCGTAGTCTTGTCATGGATCGAGGGTATGTGGCTGCGCCTCTCTGTCGTCCCTCATTAGCTTCGATGCTCACTGGGCGATATCCATTTGAGCATGGGATTACAGGCAATGACGTCGATGGAAACAATAATCGTGCCGCCCTCGATATACCCATGAGACAAGCGTTTCAACGGTTCCCAACATTTGTCAAATCATTAGTGGATAACGGCTATCTTGCGCATCAATCTGGAAAGTGGTGGGAGGGATCATGGCAA
>CAXFJI010000319.1:0-3612 GCA_964003275.1 uncultured Planctomycetaceae bacterium | reverse complement strand
GTTTCCTTGCGCGAGATACCGTACTCCACCATGAACCAACTTCGTGGCACGACTTGATGTTCCCTTTGCGAAATCGTGTGATTCAAGCAGGATTGTGGAAAACCCACGTGTTGCTGCATCGACGGCGATGCCCAGTCCCGAGGCTCCACCTCCAATGATGATAAGATCAACGACCTCGTCTTGGTCTAAGACCTCCAGCATCTGTTGCCGAGTTGGTTGGAAATTCATGATCAGGCAATCCAACGGTTCGTAGAATGTTCAGGGAGGCTTTCGTTCAGTTCAGTGCAGTTTGGCGAATAAGAACAGCATGAACTCCAGGTGCATGAGGCAATGTAACACAACGTATAAGGGTAAAAAATGTTTATGTCCACAATGCTTTTAAGTTAGACTGCCGAGCGGCTAGAGCTATGACGCCTTTTTGTTCCTTGGGTGTGTCATGGTGTGTCATGGAGAATGTCAAATGAATCGAACCCATCAAGTCAGGTGTTTCCATCTTTGTATGATTGCTTGTCTAGGCATAATGCTGTGGAGTCACCGTGAAAGTGTTCTTGCAGCAGACGACAACACTGCGACAAGCAGACCGTCAAAGGATAGCCAGTATCGTGTAGAGAAGACCTCTGCCGGAGGCGTGCGAGTGTATTGTGATGAACAGGCTATCGCTGAATACGTGATTGACCAAGGCAATAAGCCATTTCTATGGAATGTTATTGGGTCTTCTGGGCAAGTTATGACGCGATGCTTCCCAATGAAAACAGTTGAAGGTGAATCAAGGGACCATGTTCATCAACGAGGACTCTCCTTTGGGCATCAGGGAGTTAATGGTTTTGATACCTGGGCAGAAGCAGCATCGTATGGCAAAAGTAAGCAGCGTGAAAAAAAGCTACAAACAATCGGTGCTATTGAGCATCGTCAGTATCACTCGCTGACCGGAGGAACAAACGCTATCATCTTCGCGTTGAATGAATTTGTTGACGCACAGGAGACTCCTCTATTAACTGAAAATCGTCGAATCACATTCTCGCATACGCCCGCAACTCGCATCATCGATGTAGACATTGATCTCATCGCAAGTCATGGGCCTGTTGAACTTGCGGATATGAAAGATGCTGGTCTCTATATTCGTGTTCCAGATAGTATGACCGTTGATCGCAACCAGGGGGGATCGATTATTAATAGTGAAGGGCAGCGGGATGCTAAAGCGTGGGCCCAGAAAGCGGACTGGGTGGACTACCATGGGCCCGTTGGAGAGCAACATGTTGGAGTTGCCATCCTCAATCATCCCTCAAGCTTTCGTCATCCGACGGCGTGGCATGTGCGGAATTATGGATTGTTTTGTGCCAATCCATTTGGCCTTCAGCAGATGAACCCGAAATCAGATAGTGGCAAGGTATTAATGAAAAAAAATGATCGCATTTCACTTCGGCATCGCTTTGTCTTTCATGATGGTGATGAAAAGGCTGGTCGGATTACAGAAGCATTTCAGACGTATTCGCATCTGGTTCCTCCAGCACTTGATGTGAAGAATTAATTGTTTCCGTATCAACTGAGGAATGGAATACCATGCGGTTTGCAATTTGTAACGAAACGTTTCAGGAGTGGCCGCTTGAGAAGGCCTGTGACTATGCTGCTGAAGCCGGGTATCAAGGTATCGAGTTGGCTCCATTTACGCTTGGTGATTTCCCGGTCACACTAACAGCAAAGCGTTGCGCGCAGGTGCGCCAGACGATCGAGCGCTCAGGACTTGAATGTGTTGGGCTTCACTGGCTTTTAGCGAAAACGTCTGGACTGCATGTGACGCATCCGACGAAGGAGATACGGGAGAAGACGGTCCGTTATCTTGGTGCACTTGCATCACTGTGTTCTGACCTTGGAGGACGCGTGCTGGTGTTTGGTTCTCCACAACAACGCAGTCGAATGGCAGGTGTGACGCAGGATCAGGCGCTCGGGTGGCTTGCTGAAACATTTACCAATCTCATTCCGGCGCTTGAGTCGACTAATACGATCCTTGCCCTTGAGCCATTGTCTCCCGTGGAAACGGATGTTCTTAATACTGCGGATGCTACCTGTGACATTCTTCGGCAGATTGATTCACCTCATGTCCGTCTTCTACTAGATGTAAAAGCAATGTCGAGTGAAGGTAAAAGCATTCCTGAGATTATTGCGACAAGCCATGATTATTTAGAACACTTCCATGCAAATGATGCCAATTTACAGGGGCCAGGTTTTGGCGATATTGACTTCAGGCCAATTCTTAAGTCACTGCAGGATAATCAGTACAACGGATGGGTAAGTGTTGAAGTATTCGATTATTCGCCAGGGATTGAGCGGTTGGCGAATGAAAGTATTTCACACCTGACAAAATGCATGCGCGCCTGATTGTTATTCATAATCCCATTTTGTGATCCATGGATCGGAATATTGTTTCTGAAGAGCTTTTAGTTTTTCTTGATACTTGAGCAGGATTGCTGAGTAGCGTGGGTCCTTGGCGAGATTCTGTGTTTCATGAGGATCTTTCGATAGATGGTAGAGCTCAAAGCGAGGTCGGTGGATGTACTCGTGAACCGTTTTCATCCCGTACGGAGCATCAAGACTATTCTGAAACTGGGCTTGCCAACTGCTCGCCGCCCAAAGATCAGACGCGAAGGGGTAGGGGAGGGGATGGGCGATATTCCAGATCAGTTTCCATTCGTGGTCACGGGCAGCACGCATGGGATAATACATCTGAATTTCATGGAATGTATGCGAAGCAAAGTGGATATCATGAATCGAATGTGCTGGATCTGACAGGACAGGTATCCACGAACGTCCATGATACGAAGGCAAGCCTCTGCGTGGGCCATGGTTTTCCACTAAGACATCTGGTGAGTCTTTCCAAAAGTCCTGTGGGGAAATCCAATGTCGGGGACGATGCTTTACGGAATCCAGTTCTCCAGCAAAGTCGAGTAGCGATGGAGTGATGTCGATGTGGCTCACAAGGCTGTCTGTTTGAATTCCACGTGACATCACATAGGGGTTTCTTACAACAAATGGAACGCGTAGGCCGGGTTCATAGACGGTTGTCTTTCCACCAGAAAAGGCCATGCCATGGTCACTTGTAAAAAGAATCAGTGTTTTCTCATAAACGTCTGCCTTTTTCAGGATCTCTATCAGTCTAGCTAGTCCCTGATCAATGCGTGCGCATGATTGATAATATTGAGCTAATTCACTTCGTGTTTCTGGCGTATCGGGAAGAAACGCAGGAACTGGTACATCAGCAGGATCAAAAAAGATCTCCTTTACACCTGCATGGCTTCCACGATTCGGCTTATTACCGAAGAGATCTGGTTTGAGATGGAGATCAGATGTTGCATCAACACCTCCTCCTCGATGTGGATCACTTGTTGCAAAATAGATAAAAAAAGGTTTTTCACTCGCAGCAGTAATGTAGTCTTGGCACGCGTCAGCCATGGCGACCGCATTGCGAGTCGGGCCCTTCAGCTGTGTTTCAAAATGGTAGACAGACTCTGGCGCTACGTGGTACTTTCCAATCCGAGCAGTTCGATAGCCAGCACGCGAGAGTGCTTGTGGAAGTGAGAAACTTGCGACGTCATACCAGCTTGAAAATTTGTGAAA
>CAXFJI010000318.1:0-3628 GCA_964003275.1 uncultured Planctomycetaceae bacterium | reverse complement strand
TCTTCTATCTCAGAGAGACGCTCTTTGGCATGCTCTTCAGTTTCATCAGCAAGTTGTCGGGCTGCCAGTTCCAGTTGGACAAGTCGACGCTGCACTTCGTCAATTTCACTCGGTACGCTCTGCAACTCCATAGCGATACGACTCGTTGCCTCGTCCATCAAATCAATTGCTTTATCGGGAAGAAATCGATCGGCAATGTACCGATGGGATAACTCTGCAGCCGCCACAAGGGCTGAATCCTTAATTTTAACGCCCTTGTGGTGTGCCTCGTATCGAGGCTTGAGTCCACGCAGAATGGCGATCGTATCTTCAACGCTCGGCTCTCCAACAAAGACAGGCTGAAAGCGACGTTCGAGTGCTGCGTCTTTCTCGATGTGTTTCCTATATTCATCGAGTGTTGTCGCACCAATGCATCTCAGTTCACCTCGTGCCAGTGCTGGCTTGAGGAGATTGGCTGCATCAGAGCCACCTTCTGCAGCGCCGGCACCAATAACGGTGTGGAGTTCATCAATGAAAAGAATCACATCTCCGGCAGCAGATTCAACCTCACGTAGAATAGCCTTTAGCCGATCCTCAAACTCTCCGCGGTACTTTGTGCCAGCAATGAGTGCTCCAAGATCCAACGCAACAACACGACGGTCTCGGAGGGTTTCCGGGACATCTGATTGAACGATACGAACGGCCAGTCCCTCTGCAATCGCAGTCTTTCCTACGCCAGGCTCGCCAATGAGCACTGGATTGTTTTTGGTGCGTCGTGACAGTACCTGAATGACACGCCGAATTTCTGAATCTCGACCAATAACAGGATCAAGTTTTCCTTGACTTGCCCGCTTTACAAGATCAATGCCATACTTTTCAAGAGCCTGAAATTTTTCTTCTGGACTCTGGTCTGTCACCCGTGATGAGCCACGGACGGCCTGAAGCCCGGCAAGAATTTCCTTCTCTCCAATGGCTGCAAGCTCGAGAACATTTTTTGCCTTCGATGGAACCTTTACCAACGCAATCAAAAGATGATCTGTGGAAACAAATTCATCTTTCATCGTCACGGATTCACCAGTGGCTGACTCAAACACCTTAATCAATTCCTGATCAGGCTGTGGCTGAGCACCGCCGCTCACCTTCGGCAGATGGGATAACTCAGCCTCGGTGATTCGCTCGAGATGAGAAAGGTCCACGCCAATCTTCTCAAGAAGTGGCCGGACAATGCCTTCCCGCTCAGCAATCAATGCCCTCAACAGATGAACGGGCGACACCTGCGGGTTGCCATGATTGGCGGCCTGTTCAACGGCTTCTTGGACCGCTTCCTGAGCTTTGATTGTGAATTTATCGAAACGAAATGCCATACTACACACCTCCTCTCAACAGGGTATTCCTGCCCTGTCTGCATGACGACATCTGAAGCTTCTTTCCAAGAATCAGCTAGCTGTCTTGTTTGACTTCAAACTCGGCATCGATCGTGTCGTCACCACTCTTGTCACCCTCGGCTGCCTGGCCATCAGGTGCTTCTCCACCAGCCTGAGGCGCCTGCTGCTCATAGAGGACCTTTGACAGAGCATGCGTTGCCTGTTCGAGGGCATCATGCGCTGATTGAATGGAATCGACATCATCGCCCTTTGCAGCTTCACGGGCCTTTGCAATCGCTGCTTCAATTGGAGCCTTATCACTTCCAGACAGCTTTTCATCATTTTCCTTGATGAGCTTCTCTGTCTGGAAACAGAGTGATTCCGTCTTATTTCGAACTTCAGCAAGACGAGCCTTTTGCTTGTCTTCTTCAGCATGCTCTTCGGCTTCTTTCTGCATCCGCTCAATTTCAGCCTCATTGAGACCACTCGACTGCTCAATGCGAACAGTTGCTTCCTTGTTGGAGCCGAGATCCTTGGCACTCACATTGAGGATTCCATTGGCATCAATGTCAAACTTGACCTCCACCTGTGGTGTACCACGAGGTGCTGCTGGAATCCCTTCGAGGTTAAATTGACCAAGAAGACGGTTATCCTGTGCCATGGGACGCTCTCCCTGGTACACACTCACCGTGACAGCCGTCTGGTTATCCGCTGCTGTACTAAACACCTGTTTCTTTTCGGTTGGAACAGTTGTATTGCGTTCAACAAGCTTCGTAAATATTCCGCCCTCGGTTTCAATTCCAAGAGACAACGGCGTGACATCCAGAAGAAGAACATCCTGAACATCCCCACCAAGCACACCACCTTGGATCGCAGCACCAAGTGCAACAACCTCATCTGGATTAACACCTTTGTGTGGCTCTTTTCCAAATATTTCAGTCACAAGTTGCTGGACTTTTGGAATTCGAGTCGAGCCGCCGACAAGAACCACTTCATCAATCTCCGA
This sequence comes from uncultured Planctomycetaceae bacterium, assembly GCA_964003275.1. GTDB lineage: Bacteria > Planctomycetota > Planctomycetia > Pirellulales > UBA1268 > CACORA01. Next base: position 1,279 of record CAXFJI010000318.1, on the reverse strand, counting down.
TGGCTTCAGTTTTGCATCCTCAAGCGCCTTCAGTACAGGTCCGCGACATCGCTCAATAAGCGGATCGCACATCTGTTCGAACTCTGATCGCGAAATAGCTATCTGCAAATGCTTCGGACCATTGGCATCTGCCGTAATAAAGGGCAGATTGATGTCCGTGCTTTGAGCAGATGACAGTTCCTTCTTTGCTTTTTCACATGCTTCCTGAAGACGCTGCAGGGCCATCGTATCTTTTCTTAGATCAATGCCCTGCTCTTTTTGAAACTGGTCTGCAACGTGATTGATCAACATCTGATCAAAGTCATCACCACCAAGATGCGTATCACCATTCGTACTCACAACTTCGAAGACTCCATCCTTGGATACATCAAGGACAGAAACATCAAACGTGCCACCACCTAAATCGAATACGACGATCTTTTCATCTTTCTTCTTTTCAAGTCCATAGGCCAATGCTGCAGCTGTAGGCTCATTAACAATTCTCATCACCTCGAGGCCGGAGATTTGTCCTGCATCCTTGGTTGCCTGACGCTGTGCATCATTAAAGTAGGCTGGCACTGTAATGACAGCCTTATTGACCTTGTGGCCGAGGTAACTTTCAGCAGACTCTTTCAGGGATCGCAGGATTTTCGCAGATATTTCTGGTGGCGTGAACTCCTTATCACCGGCACGAACTTTTACATAATCTTCCGGGCCACCCACGACTTCGTACGGAACAATTTTCTCTTCACTTGCCACCTCATTGTGACGGCGACCCATAAATCGCTTAATCGAATAAATTGTTCGCTTGGGATTTGTCACTGCCTGACGACGAGCAATATCCCCGACAAGTGTTTCTCCCTTGTCATTGAATGCAACGACACTTGGAGTGAGTCGGTTTCCTTCCTTGTTGGCAATGACCTTGGGTTTATCCCCTTCCATTACCGCCACCACCGAATTAGTGGTTCCGAGGTCAATACCGATGATCTTTTCGCCTTGTTTGGTTGCCATATTGTGTGTTCCTCTCTCTCTTCACCCGTTAGATCGGGGCATGTATTTTGATGCTGTCATACAAGGGCAAAGCCCATGCCACCCGATGCAAAGATCCAAAGGAAATTAGGCTATTCTGTTTTTTCCCGGAGATAGGGCGTATTTACGCCGCTCTTCTTCCGTGTAAAGTGGTTTTACCGGGTTCTCACAGACCGTGAAGCCTGAGAGCACCTGCCATTTTGGCTGTTACCAGAAAGGCCCACCATGGCCAAAGCAACCAGATCTCGCACCCCACAACGCAGTAAATCAC
>CAXFJI010000317.1:0-3628 GCA_964003275.1 uncultured Planctomycetaceae bacterium | reverse complement strand
CTTGGGCAATCTTTATCTGAAGCTCATCAGCATTCGTGAGATACCAACTTGTTACGCCAAATCTCCCGGAAGCGACCTGCTTGATATAGGATCGTTTCGAATACTGATTTGTTTGAGAGTTGGCCTTCTCTTCATCCAGATTCTTGAGTGTTTTGAGCATGGCACCGTGATCATCTTCAGAACGATCGAACCATTTGAATCGCTCTGGATCTTCTCCGCCTTCCCCAGTGTTGCTCTTACCTCCAAGAACATTCATTGCCACAGCAAGTGTTTCATGCGCTTCTGCTGAGATCGAGCCATAGCTCATAGCCCCTGTACAAAAACGCTTAACAATGGATCTCGCTGGCTCCACTTCATCGAGTGGCACAGCAGTTCGTCCCTTTTTGAATTTGAGAAGACCTCTCAAGAAGCACTTTCGATGAGCCTCCTCGTTTACCAATCTCGAGAACTGTTGATAGGCTTCTCGTGAACCTGTTCTCGCTGCCAATTGGACTTGTGAAATTGTATGCGGATTCCAGGCGTGTGCTTCTCCTTCCTTTCTCCAATGAAACTGCCCGTCATTTGGCAGGATTGGAAGTTCTTCAATCTCTCGACTTGGATAACCAATTTCATGACGCCGAATACCTTCTTCGGCAATCACATCAAAACCAGCTCCGGCAATACGGCTAGCAGTTCCTACAAAACAGGTATTGATAACGTTTTCATTGAGACCAACCGCTTCAAAAATCTGTGCTCCCTTGTAGGAAGCAAGCGTCGAAATGCCCATCTTGCCCATCACTTTGAGCATGCCCTTAGCAACAGCCTTCCGAAACGCCATGGGTATCTTGTCGTCTACAAACTCTTCCTCAAGGAGCCCATCTTCACGAGCCTGACGCAGTGCTTCAAAGGCAAGATATGGATTAATCGCGTCAGCACCGTAGCCAACAAGCAAGCAGAAATTATGCACTTCTCTTGCCTCGCCCGATTCAACAACAATGCCAATTCGTGTTCTCAGTTCCTTGCGAACCAATGCATGATGAACAGCTCCTGTCGCAAGCAATGAACTGACCGGCACACGTCCCTTACTCATTGCACGGTCAGACAGAAGAACAAGCGAGTAACCATCGTGTATCGCCTGTACTGCCTCATCACAAATGCGACGAATTGCCGGCAGGAGTCCACCGTCTCCTTCTGCACGTGGATACGTAATATCAATTGTTTTTGTCTTCCACCCTCTGTAATCAAGATTTTTGATCGAAGAGAGTTCTTGATTCGTCAGGATTGGATGCGGAACACAAAGACGATGGCACTGTTCTTCAGTCGCATCAAGCAGATTCCCTTCGGGACCAATGTAGCACTCGAGAGACATAATGACGTCTTCACGAATTGAATCGACCGGAGGATTTGTCACTTGTGCAAAGAGTTGCTTGAAATAGTCGTACACGAGCCGTGGCTTATCTGAAAGGCATGCAAGCGCAGCGTCATTCCCCATTGAACCAATCGGATCCCGCTTCTCCCGAAGCATTGGCATTAGCATGAACTGCATCGTCTCAGTCGTGTAACCAAATGCCTGCATACGCTGCAACAATTCTTCACTCGAGTAATGGGATGGCCCATCATGTTGAGGTAATTCATTCAAATGAAGAGCCTGTGCACTCAACCACTCCTTATATGGTCGCTTGGCTGCCACTGCCCCCTTCAGTTCTTCATCTGCAATAATGCGACCTTCCTCAAAATCAACGAGGAACATCTTCCCTGGCTGAAGCCTTCCTTTTGCCTTCACCTGCTCCGGCGGCACATCAACCACACCAACTTCACTCGCCATGATGACACGGTCATCGTGGGTCACGTAATAGCGGCTGGGACGAAGTCCATTACGATCGAGAACTGCTCCGATATAGTGACCATCTGTAAACGAAACAGATGCTGGACCATCCCATGGTTCCTGAAGTGCCGAGTGGTATTCATAAAAAGCTCGCTTGTCTTCAGACATATTGTGATGATTTTGCCACGCCTCAGGAATCATCATCATTACTGCTTCCTGCAGTGTGCGCCCCGAGTGGTAGAGCATCTCAAGTGCATTATCAAAGTTGCCGGAGTCGGAACAATCCGGCTCGATCACAGGGCAAAGCTTTCGAATATCATCGCCCCATAAGTCACTTTTCATCACACCCTGTCGCGCAAACATCCAATTGGCATTACCCCGGAGGGTATTTATTTCACCATTGTGAGCCATAAACCGACATGGCTGCGCTCTGTCCCAACTTGGAAATGTGTTCGTCGAAAAACGCGAATGAACCATTGCTAGGTGCGTTTTGTATTCCGGATCCTGAAGATCTTTGAATAATGGAATGACCTGCATGGATCGAAGCATGCCCTTCCAGATGATTACTTTTGTTGACAAAGAACAGATATAGAACATCAATCGCTGTTCTAGTGCACTTTCGGTACGAATTTTATAACTCGACCATTTTTGAATGATGAATAGCTGTCTTTCAAAAGCTTCCTGATCAAGACCATCGGCTGCCGCAATAAACACTTGATCAAAATGAGGCATTGCTCTGCGTGCTGTTGGTCCGACGTCAGCAGCATCAGGATCTACGGGAAGCTCTCTCCACCCAACAATTTTTTGCCCCTGCCCAACAATAACCTCATCTACAATCCTCTTACATTCTGCACGCTCATGAGGATCTGTTGGCATAAAGAACACACCTGTCGCATACAGGCCTCGAGCTGGAAGACTGACACCAAAGTCACGGGATACAACCTTTTCGAAAAATTCGTACGGAAGAGCTGTCAGCATTCCAGCCCCATCTCCAGTATTGTCTTCACACCCGCACCCACCACGATGCTCCATGTGTTGGAGCATCCGATCAGCATCATCAATAATTTGACGAGACCTATGACCTTTGATGTGAGCAATAAAACCAACCCCACACGAGTCGTGTTCAAACGCAGGGTCATAGAGGCCATGAGCATCAGGATGGCCAGTTGGTCGATAAGGTTTTTTCATCAGATTTTTCTCTTCTAAACTATATTCTCAATCAGAGCCCCATCCACCCAAGGAACAGGCCTTTGCTCCTTAAGCGGATGCCATCACGGTACACTCTGCAACAGCGTCATCTGCATGTTCATGGAGCATGTCCACAAACCTGCGGGCCGTCGGGCCCAGCGGTTTATTACGGGCTTGAACAATCCCGAGTGGTCGCACTAGCTTTTCATCGGACACCTTGACCGCTCGAAGCGTTCCTGCAGCAACTTCACGACTCACTGTTGGTTCCGGCAGCAAGGCGACACCTGCATCAATTTCAACAGCACGCTTAATGGTCTCAATATTATCAAACTCCATAACAATCTTTGGAGTCACGCCATGAGAAGTAATGACTCGGTCAAGTTCATGTCGTATGACGAGATCTGAATCAAAACCAACAACCCGTTGTCCTTCTAAGTCATTAATAGAGATCTCAATACAATCGGCGAACGGATGGTTGGGAGCACAGGCAACAACAATTCGCTCCTCCCGCCACGCGATCGCACTCACCGCACGTGTACTTCTGGGATAACTCACAATGCCCACATCAGCCTGCCCTTCCTCCACCAATGCCAAAACACGCTCGGGATGCAGATACTCTAAACGGATATTTGCCTT